>DATFIL010000493.1:0-3300 GCA_035270145.1 Desulfobacter sp.
CGGTTCGCCCATGACCGCAACCGGCTCCAGCGCTCGGACCAGATCGATAAGGTGCTGACAAACCGGTTTTTAGGGCCTTTGATCATGGTGGGCGTGCTGGCAGCCATGTACCAGTTTACCTTTACCTACAGTGCGTTGCCGGTTGAATGGGTCGGAGGGATTTTCAGCTGGATCAGCAGTGTGACGGATGCGGCCTTGCCTGACGGTCTTCTTAAATCCATGATCGTCTCCGGAATCATTGATGGTGTGGGCGGTGTTATGGGGTTTGTGCCGCTGATTATGTTTATGTTTCTAGGCATTTCATTTATTGAAGATTCAGGATACCTGGCCAGAATGGCCTTTATGCTGGACCGGGTCTTTCGGATATTCGGGCTTCACGGCAGTTCGGTCATGGCCTTTATCATTTCCGGGGGCATTGCCGGCGGATGTGCCGTGCCCGGCGTTATGGCGGCCCGGACCTTGAAATCCCCCCGGGAACGGCTGGCCACACTTTTAACCGTGCCGTTCATGAATTGCGGGGCTAAACTGCCGGTGTATGCCCTGCTGGTAGCAGCCTTTTTTCCCAAAAAACAGGCCATGATCATGGTCATTCTTACCCTGATTTCCTGGATTGGCGCCCTTCTGGTGGCAAAGTTGTTGCGAAGCACAGTCATCCGGGGTGAAGCCACACCCTTTGTCATGGAATTGCCCCCCTATCGTTTTCCCACGCTTAAGGGCCTTTTGATCCACACATGGGAAAGGACCTGGCAATATATGAAAAAAGCCGGGACCGTAATCCTGGGCATCTCCATTCTCATCTGGGCCATGATGACCTTTCCCGGGCTGGATGACAAAACCACGGCACAGTTTGAATCCCAGCGTACAGCGATTACCGATTCCGTCCCGGCAGACGTTTTAAAGGAAATTGAGAGCGCAGATAAATACACTGCGCTTTCATCTGAGGCCCGGGAGGTAAAGGATGCCCTGGCCGGTATTGACGGCCGGCAAGCTTTGAGCAGGCTGGAAAATTCTTTGGCCGGCAGAATCGGCAAAACCCTTGAAAAAATTTCTTACCTGGCCGGATTTGACTGGCGGACCAATATCGCCCTGGTGGGTGGTTTTGCAGCCAAGGAGGTGGTGGTTTCCACACTTGGCACAGCCTACTCTCTTGGGGATGTGGATTCTGAAAGTTCGATGTCTTTAGCGAACAGGCTTGCCCAGGCCCCTGGATGGGGACCTGTAACCGCCTTTGCCCTGATGATTTTTACGATTTTTTACGCCCCCTGTTTTGTCACTGTTGTCTGCATTTCCCGGGAAACCGGGTCATGGAAATGGGCGGCATTTTCAGTGGTCTTTAACACCACCCTGGCCTTTGCACTGTCTGTATTGACATATCAGGTCGGTTCCCTGCTCGTCAATTAAACTCGATGATCAAGTTTTTGTTAATTTGCCCAGCTTCGGCGTTGGAAAAAATTCCCTAAAAACTTGATAGTCGAGTTAAAGCAAATAAAGGAGAAAAAAATGGGAAACCTTTTGGTTGGACTGATAGTGGCAGCAGCACTGTTTTACTGCATAAAAAGAGTGATCAATGCCTTTAAAGGGAAGTCCCCGTGCAGTTGCGCATGTGAGGACTGCACGCCCGATCTGCAGAAGAACTGCGACAGCCGAAAAGACGATTCGAACGCAGACCGGCTGGACATGAAATAGCCGGAACAAAAAATGGATACCGAAAACGCGTTTACTGCAAAAATATACGATCCAATTCTCTATTTTGCCTTGAAAAACATCCGGCAGGATATAATCCGGTTGATCCCGAACCGTGACGCACGCATCCTGGATCTGTGCTGCGGCACCGGTGATCAGTTGAAAAAATTATCAGATGCAGGATTTAGCAACTTAACAGGTGTGGATCTATCTACAGAAATGCTTAAGAACGCCCGGAGAGGCAATAAAATTGGAAATCTGATGGAAAGCGATGTGCAGCACACAGGCCTGCCTGGTGCAAGTTTCGACATCATCATCATTTCATTTGCCGTGCATGAAAAACCTGCCCGGATGCAACATAATATGCTGGCCGAGGCAAAACGCCTGTTGGCACCTGATGGGCAGCTTATTTTAGTGGATTTTTCTTTGGATGATCAGGCTGACATGATCGGCAAAATCGCTGCCGGCATGATTGAACGCCTGGCCGGGAAAGAGCACTATCGCAATTTTAAAGCCTATGTAAACAACGGCGGTATATGCCCTCTTATTCAAGGCAATTTTAAAATCAAGCAACAAATCCGGCACGCCCGGGGTGTCGTCAGCATCTGGATAGTGACGGCAAAATAATCAAAGGCGGGGTAAAGAACGCCCCGCCTTTTGCTTGTACTATTTATAATCGTAAAATCCCTTGCCGGTCTTACGTCCCAACCAGCCGGCTTGCACATATTTTCTCAATAGCGGGCACGGTCTGTATTTAGAATCCTTGAATCCGTCATACAGGGTTTCCATGATGGCAAGGCAGGTATCCAGGCCAATGAGGTCGGCCAGGGTCAACGGCCCCATGGGATGGGCCATACCAAGCTTCATGACCGTATCAATGTCCTCTTTGGTACCGACGCTCTGGTAGAGACAGAAAACCGCCTCATTGATCATGGGCATCAGAATGCGGTTGGCAATGAACCCGGGATAATCATTGGCTTCAGCCGGGACCTTGCCGAATTTTTCAGACAGATCCCAGGTCAGTTTAAACGTCTCTTCGGAAGTGGCAATCCCCTTGATGACCTCCACAAGTTTCATCATAGGCACGGGGTTCATAAAGTGCATGCCGATAACCTTGTCCGGCCGGGACGTCTGGGCTGCGATACTGCCGATGGGAATGGATGAGGTATTGCTGGCCAGGATCACCTGTTCAGGGCAGATCTCATCCAGGTCCCTGAAAATTTGAAATTTCAGGTCTTCACGTTCCACAGCCGCTTCCACCACGAAATCAGCTTTGGCCATATCCTTTAAATCCGTCGTGGTGGTAATCCCGGCAAGGATGGCATCCTTATCCGCCTGGGTTATTTTTTCTTTTTTTAATAGACGTTCCAGGGAGCCTGTAATTGTCGCAAGGCCTTTTTCGCAGAATGCTTCTTTAATATCACTCATGATCACATTCAGTCCTGCCGCAGCAGCCACCTGGGCAATGCCGTTACCCATCTGACCGGAACCGACAACACCAAAGGTTTTAACTTCCATTGTACTGTTCTCCTATACATTTAACTTAAAAAAAGAATCGACCCGGGACATCATTTTGCACCGGGTTTGAAAATTGCCTAAGCGCCTGTTTAAAAAGAA
>DATFIL010000494.1:0-2151 GCA_035270145.1 Desulfobacter sp.
CTTAACTTTAATTCCACCTGGTCTTATAGAATTAATCGCACTTAACCTCAAGTAAAATCTGAAAAAAGATATGCCGCGCCTGGGATTGAATCTCGATCATCAAGTTTTTAGTAAATTTGTTCAAATTCAAGGCGAAAAAAAATAACCGTATGAATATACAACATATTTCAAGGATTGAAAAAATTTTTTCTCAACGCCGAGTTTGGGCAAATTAACAAAAACTTAATCATCGAGTGAAGATATCTGCAAAGACGGGGTTATTAATCGGAATGGGTCTCCCGCAGTTCCCGTCGCAGCACTTTGCCGATGTTGGAAACCGGGATATCATCTTTAAATTCAATGATTCTGGGACGTTTATATCCTGCCATGTTTTTCTTGCAGAATGCCACGATTTCTTCCTGGGTGGCCGTTTGACCTTGCTTGAGTTTGATAATCGCTTTTACGGTTTCATCACCGCGTTTATTCGCTACCCCGATCACTGCGCACAATTCAACTTTGGGATGGGTGTATATAATATCCTCTATTTCTCTGGGGTATACATTGAATCCACCCACGATGATCATATCTTTTTTTCTGTCCGTAATCAGGATATACCCATCCTCGTCAATGTGACCGATGTCTCCGGTGAGAAAATAACGCTTACCTGCGATGGTTACAAAAACTTCAGCATTGGCATCGGGTTTGTTCCAGTATGCCTTCATGACCTGGGGGCCGCAGGCGGCCACTTCGCCATCTTCACCCCTGGGCAGTTCCTTTGTGGGATCATCAAGATCCAGAATTTTTATGTCTGTGTCGGGTAATGGAAATCCAACGGAGCCTATTCTTCTGGCCTCCTGGTTGGTGGGGTTGGCCGACAGCACCGGCGCGGTTTCCGTCAACCCGTATCCTTCAAAGATAACAGCCCCGGTTTTTTCTTCAAACTGACGGCAGACATCCGGCGGCATGGGGGAGCCCCCTGAAAAACAGCCCATCAGGGAAGACAGGTCATACTGATCAAGTTTGGAATGGTTTGTAAAGGCCACAAAAATTGTGGGTACCGCCGGCATGAGCGTGGGACGGTATTTCTGGACCGCCTTGAGGACATCAGTGAATGGAGGGTTACCGGTTCTGGGGTCCGGGATGCATACCAGGCTGCTGCCGGAACCTGCGGCGCACAGCATGGCCACGGAGATGCCGAAACTGTGATACCAGGGCAAAATACCTAAAAAACGATGATATCCGCCATAATATGCCTTTTCCAAAGGTTTGCCGTCACCGTGGGAAAGTCTTAGATATTCCATAATTGCAGCCACTTGGTAAGTGAAGTTGATGTGCACAAGTTCCGCACCTTTGGGAATGCCTGTGGTGCCGCCGGTGTATAGCATGACAGCCGTATCGTTGATTGGGTCAATGGTGATATCAGGTGGCTCGGGTTTGGACTGGGCCACAATGTCGTCAAACATGATATGTCCGGGTTCATGGTGGTGCGCTTTGGGGATTTTGCCTAACAAGGCGCCTAAAAATCCCTGGAATTTCGGCAGATAGCTTTTAATGTTGCAGACCACCACGGTTTCGACACCTGTGTTTTTAACGGCCTTGACCGCATTGGGGTAAAAGGTGGGGTGGTCCATGCAGAACACCATTTTTGCAGTCGAATTGTCAAGCTGCTGTCTCAATTCTGTGGGGGTATAAATGGGGTTGCAGGTTACTGCCACAGCCCCGGCCTTCATGATACCGAAAAAAATTTCAGGAAAATGGGGCAGATTGGGTAAGACAATCGCCACCTTGTCCCCTTTTTTAATGCCTTTTTTTGCTATAAAATAGGCGATTCGGTCTGCGGTGTCTTTAACCTGGGAAAAGCTCTTTTTTGCCCCGTTGAATATGGTAAAAATCTGATTGGGATAACGGGCTGCGGAATCGTCCAGCAGTTTGAAAACAGGATAGTGGTAGTCGGTGAGGTTGTGCGCAACGCCCTCGGGCCAAAGCGGGGTGTTCCAGGGAGCAGTTGCTGTGTTTGCCGGGTTTGTCTGATCTGCCATGGGATTAACCATCAAATATTATAAATAATGCGCAATGCTTATCCGTTTTATTTATAGTTCTGAAAGATCCCACGCCTGGAAGCTTTCGTATCCTGCCAAGCCGGAGCAAGATCCAGGCTGACTACGTATTCTT
>DATFIL010000495.1:0-8277 GCA_035270145.1 Desulfobacter sp.
GATATGGATGAAATAAAGAAAAATTTAAAACAAGCCTTGAATATTATTAATGGTATGTAATTTAATTTTCGATGATCAAGTTTTTAGGGACTTTGTTCAAATTCAAGACGGAAGGTGGGCAAATTAAAAAAAACTTGATCATCGAGTTTTATCTCCCTGGAAATTTTAAAACGTACTATTACTATTGCATTAAATTCCAGAGCATTTCAGCCTGTGGCGAATATCCCTTTTCCCGGGCCTGGGTCTCCAGCCCGATCATACCCATGGCCGCAACATCCATGTTCACCGGATCAATATGCTTACGCAGGTCTATGGTCAAAAGATAGGTGTTACATACGTTGCAGACGCTCACCCGTTCTCCGTCCTTGACAGGGCTGTCCTGGTCAAAAAAATATTCAAGACTGTCCTGATCCTTATTTTCGCACCGCGGGCAGGTGTGACGTCTAAAACGCCATTCATGGGCGCACACAGAACACTGTAGCCAGCGCTTGCCTTCTCCTTCTTCTCCGATGAGCCCTGAAACAGCCGGGAATGATCCGCACATCGGGCAGTGCCCGTGCGGCCACTGATGGTCCTCTATCAGAGGAGAGAAGACCCGGGCCTGAATCTCCTTGAACGGTTCGGCAATCTGGGCAAGGATAAATCTGAATATGTCAGACCTGGTGTGAGCCCGGGCAGCAAGTGCATCTATTTTTCGGCTATTGTTCTGCAAAAACGCCTGGACGCAATCGCCGGCATCAAGGCTGTCGTCCTCAATGTTGCTTTTAATTGCTTCAATGTCTGACCGGATGTCTGGAAATGCCGCTGCCATGGGCGGCAGAATCATCTGGGCTGCCTGTTTAAACTTCTGCTGGAAATCCATAAGACCTGTAATGGCAAACAAATGTACCCCTTTAGAAAACCGATCCCACTCAGATTCTGGCAAATCTGGTTTGTATATCTCATTTTCAGACAGACGTGCCGTCAATTCCGCTCTTGCCACCAGCACCGGACCAAATGCAGAGACAAGGGAGGATAGCGCAGGCTTGCGCATCGCCAGGGTGTCAAGGGCCGTTTGAATGCCTTTGGGCGTTTTTTCATGGCAGATACGTTCATTCTGATTCATAATGTTTTACCTCCTTTAACCGGCAAAAACCTCCCACAAAAGGTGAAACGGCCTTTACCTGAAATAGACAGGCCAGCATATACCGACCTGTAAAAGTTTAGATTTTTGCGCCGGCATTCACCAAGGGGTAAGCAGACTGTGCCCTTCTTTACAGGCCACCTGGCATCCCCTGCAATGCAGTGCATCTTAATCTTCGAGTGATACATCTATAAAAAAAAGCATTGGCCATTCGTTTACTCCTTATTTTGGAGAATTTCGCATGTCTCCAGAATTTGGTATAGGATATTATATTGCAGACGCTATTATATGCCAACCTATATGTCAAAATTTAAGGCGCATCAATAGGCGCATATTGAAATATGTGCCTATTGATGCAACAAAGAAGACGGATAAAAAGACAAGCCATATTGTAAATTTTATTACTTCCATGGCCCTAAGACACTAATGACCTGCATAATGACCAACACATCATTACTTTTTCACTCAACAATAGTGAAGAAGGTGTTATCGCTGGTCGCCGCATGTCTTGTCATTGGCTCCTCTCATCTCTTCCATCCGCCGGGTTATTTCCAGTTGCGTCTGAAAAACGATTTTTTTGAAGGAAGAATTGAGCGCTTCGGCAAGTTCTGCCGCCTCGTTTATCTGCTTCATAGCTTGATGATAGCATCCTTGCCGGAAAAGTGTTTCTGCCAGGTTGTTGGCTGCGGCAATGTGCTGCGGATTGATCCTCAGCAGCCTGCGAAAAAGCAATTCTGCTTCATGGTATCTTGACCGGAGCAGATAATTATTGGCAAGTGCGATCATGGCAGTCTGGTCTTCCGGCCAGACCGCCAGGGCTGCCTGGTATGCTTGAGTCGACTGACTGAGGTTCCCACTGGCTTCAAAACCACTGACTGCATCCAGATAGCTCATCGGTTCGGCGTGTTCAGGCAATTCCCCAGGCCTTAAAACAACCACCCCCCACGAGCCGCTGCGGTTCCAGGTGGCGAGAAAATGTGCGGTATCCATCACCAGTCTTTTATCCACACCGGATCTCAGGACGATTTTATTATTGGGGAAAGCTCCTATCACCACTGCGTAATGATAGGCGGGAAGGATATTGAGTCCGAGATTCTGCAACACCAAGACCGGCCTACCTGCCTGCAGCTCTTGAATAAGCGCTGAAATATTACCGTCTATCACGTACGGTATTCGACCAAACTTCCTGCTTGCAGCTATCAGTTCAAGCTGGAGACTGCCCTTCCTGCCGGGCAGGTAGATATGGGAGACAAGGTCGTCGGGGAACACCATAACCCCGGATGCACCAAGCAGCATTGCCAGCGAGGCAGGGCCGCACTGGTATTTCTTTTGGGGGAAAAACGGTGTATCTTCGAGTTCCAACCGTTGTTCGGGCAGGGATCGAGCTTCAGGAAACTGTAAAATCCAGAAACATGAATAACTGCTGTATTCCTAAGGCGTACAATAGGAACTTGCTTTTTGTCAAGAACAGTATGAGAAATTATTGGAAGCCTGGAATATGATCCCCATCCGACCTAACGGCAGGAAAAAAGGCCTTGATTATCCTTTGGTCCAAACTGTAGGGGCAGATTCCATATCCGCCCCTACCCAATATGTGGCCGAAAGGATGATCAATGCCGGAAAAAAATAGCTCGGACTTAGCAAAATGAAAACTTAAATATAACTTGCACTAATTTGGATACTATAAATACGATTGTTTGCAAATGATTGATTTCAAGCTGCATATCCCTGTCAGTTTAGGGAAACAGGATCCCTGGATCAGACGTTGTCCGATTTTAAAGACCGGTCAGGTTGAATAGTCCGTTTTTCCGGACTTTTGGTGGGTTTATTAAGTCTTTAAAAACGAACAAAATTCAAATATTATATTTTTTCAGGGTGTTGTGAAGGTCGGCACCATTTTTGTATTAGATTCACCAGGCATGCGGCAGCTGGGAATGATTCCCCTGGATCGCCGCAGATAAATTTAATGGCCCGGCACGTAAAACTGAACAATAAGGAGGAGTGGTTTTGTCCCTTAGCTTATCAGCATTTATTGCGTTTATTCCCATTGCCCTGATATTAATCTTGATGGTGGGCTTAAGATGGCCCGCCACCCGGGCTATGCCCCTGGCATGGCTGGTCTGCGCCCTGATCGGGGCAACCCTTTGGAAAATGCCGGCAGGCCTTGTGGCCGCCTCCACCCTGAGCGGATTCGGCAGCGCCGTCAACGTACTGATCATCGTGTTCGGTGCCGTTCTCATCCTATACACCCTAAAGGAGAGCGGGGCCATGGAGACCATCTCCTACGGTTTTACCACCATATCCCCGGACCGCCGGGTCCAGACCATCATCATCGCCTTCCTGTTTGGTGCCTTTATTGAGGGATCTGCCGGTTTTGGAACGCCTTCGGCCATTGCCGCACCTTTACTGCTGGGCTTAGGATTTCCTGCCCTGGCTGCGGTATGTGTCTGTCTTATACTCAACTCCATTCCCGTCACCTTCGGGGCCGTGGGCACTCCCATCTGGTTTGGGCTTAAAAATCTCAAGCCGGCGGTGGACGCGGCTGTCAGCCAGGGTGCACCCGTGGCCTCTTTTGAAGCCTTCTTGCACCAAGTGGGTGTCTATGCCGCCTTGATCCATGCCGTGGCCGCCATCCTGCTGCCCCTGTTTGTGGTCTGTTTTCTCACCCGGTTTTTCGGCAAAAACAAGTCCTGGGCCGAAGGCTTAGGGGTCTGGAAATTTGCCGTATTTGCCGGTCTGTGCTATGCAGTTCCCTATCTGTTCACAGCTGTTATTTTTGGTGCGGAGTTTCCCTCTTTGCTGGGCGGACTCATCGGTTTAGGGCTGGTGATCACCGGTGCCAGGAAAAAACTTTTTCTACCCAGAGATACCTGGGAGTTTGCCGACCGGGCCCATTGGGAAAAGGAATGGCTGGGGGATATTGAGCCGGGTTCCAACAACCTGACCCCTAAAATGAGCCAGTTGGCTGCCTGGACACCCTATATTCTCATTGCACTGCTGCTGGTACTCACACGCCTCTCCTTTCTACCCTTTAAAGGATGGGTTACATCCTTTGTGATTTCCTTTCCCCAAATTATGGGTTGGGAAACCGTCAACTTTGCCATGAAACCGTTTTACCTGCCCGGCGTGGTTCCATTTATGCTGGTGGCGATACTGACCATATTCATCCACCGGATTCCCGGGCCCAAGATCGCCCTGGCCTGGAAGGATGCCGTTATAAAAATGAAAAACCCCACCATTGCCATGCTTTTTGCCGTGGCCATGGTGGAGATTCTTAAACAATCGGGACACGGTACGGCCGGGTATGACTCCATGCCGTTGACCATGGCTGAATTTGTAGCAGGGCTGTGCGGGTCGCTATGGCCCATGGCAGCCGCCTATGTGGGGGCTTTGGGCGCTTTTATCACCGGCTCCTGCACGGTTTCCAACCTGTTGTTTGCCGACTTCCAGTACGGCGTGGCCGCCACCACCGGCGACAGCCATACCATTATTGTGGCCCTGCAGTCCGTGGGGTCGGCCATGGGCAATATGATCTGCGTACACAATGTCGTTGCGGCATCGGCCACCGTTGGCCTGGTCGGTATGGAGGGCACCATTCTCCGTCGCACCATGATCCCCTGTCTGCTTTACGGACTTGTCGCCGGCGTCATGGGAATGCTTTTTATTTACATCCTGTTTCCAGGGACTTTTTAGGAGAAGACCTATGAGCTTATCGTCATCTTTAATCAGCGAACTTAAACAAATCTGCGGCGAAAACGGGGTGATGACTTCGGAGGTTGACCGCCAGAATTATTCATACGATGCCGCGGTTCTTGAACCCGCCATGCCCGCTGCCGTGATCCGTCCGGACAGCAAAGAGGCTATTGGTAAAGTTATTTCATTGTGCAACGACAGCGGCACCCCGGTTACTGTCCGGGGGGCGGGTACCAACCTGTCCGGGGGCACCATCCCGGAAAAAAACGGCATTGTGCTGCTCACCAACCGAATGAACCGGATCATTGAACTCAACGAAACCGACATGTACGTCCGGGTTGAGCCTGGTGTGGTCACGGCCAACCTGGCGACCCAGGTGGCTGCCCAGGGGTTGTTTTATCCCCCGGACCCCGGCAGCCAGGCCGTCTCCACCATTGGCGGCAATGTGGCGGAAAATGCCGGTGGTCTGCGGGGATTTAAATACGGCGTGACCAAAGACTATGTCATGGCTGTAGAATTTTTCGATGCCATGGGCCGCAAGGTTACCTCGGGGTCCAAAACCGTAAAATGCGTCACCGGATACAACCTGGCCGGATTGATGACGGCTTCCGAAGGCACCCTGGGCGTGTTCAGCGAGATTACCCTGAAGCTGATTCCACCACCGGCGGCATCCAAGGCTATGATGGCGGTATACGACAGCGTGGAGGCTGCCACCCAGACCGTGGCCGCCATCATTGCAGACAAAATCGTTCCCTGCACCCTGGAGTTCATGGATAATTTCACCATTAATGCTGTGGAAGATTTTTCAAACGTGGGCCTGCCCCGGGACGCCAAAGCCCTGCTGCTTATTGAAGTGGACGGGCATCCCGCCCAGGTGGCCGAAGACGGCGAAAGGGTTGAGCAGATCTGCAAAAAACTTGGCGCCAGGGCCATCCAGGTGGCCCAAAATGATGCTGAAAAAGATAAGGTGTGGGAGGCCAGACGTGCCGCCCTGTCCGCCCTTGCCCGGCTCAAGCCCACTCTGGTGCTCGAAGACGCCACCGTGCCCAGAAGCCGGATACCGGCCATGGTCAGCGCCATTGAAAAACTGGCCCTGAAGTATGATATCCCCATTGGCACATTTGGCCATGCCGGCGACGGTAACCTGCACCCCACCCTGTTGACGGACCGACGGGATGCAGCCCTTTGGGAACGGGTGGAACACTGTGTGGCCGACCTGTTTGACGCGGCCCTCTCCTTAGGAGGGACCTTGTCCGGGGAACACGGCATCGGCATTGCCAAGGCCGGATTCATGAAAAACGAGGTGGGCCAGTCTTCCATTGACTTCTGCCGGACCATGAAGGCCGCCATTGACCCAAACAACATCCTCAACCCGGGAAAAATCATAGGACGATAAAATGTCAGAGCTAAACAAACTTGCGAAAAGCCTGAAAGAGATTGAAAACCAGCTCACGGACTGCATGAAATGCGGGATGTGCCAGGCGGTCTGCCCGGTGTTTAAACAGACCGGGGATGAGGGTGATGTGGCCCGGGGCAAGATTTTTCTTCTGGAGCGCCTGGCCGACGAGATGCTTACCGATGCCAAGGGGGCCAAAACCCGGATTGAAAAATGCCTGATGTGCGGCACCTGTGCCGCCAACTGCCCCTCGGGGGTGAAGATTCTGGAGATCGTGCTGAAAGCCCGTGCAGCGCTGACCGAGTATATCGGGCTCTCCCCGGTGAAAAAACTGATTTTCAGGGGCATGCTTAAACATCCGGAGCGCATGGATGCCCTGGTTCACACGGCATCCAGGTTCCAGAATCTTGGTACCGCCAAGGCTGACCCCAACCAGGGCACCCGGTGTTCCAAGCTGCTGTCCCGGGTGATCGGCGACAGGCATTTTTTGCCCATGGCCGGAACCCCATTCCATAAAACCTACCCCGCCCTGAACATCCCGGCCGGGCGTTCGGGGCTGAAGGTAGCCTTTTTCCCGGGCTGTGTTACCGACAAGATGAACCCTGAAATCGGTGAAGCAGCGCTCAAGGTGTTCAAACATCATGGGGTGGGTGTATTTATGCCCAAAAGTCAGGCCTGTTGCGGAATTCCCGCCCTGGCATCCGGTGAACGGAAAACCTTTGACGCCCTGCTAGCCCACAATGCTGCCCTGTTTGCCCAGGAACAGTTTGATTACCTGATCACGCCCTGCGCCACCTGTACGGCCACCATTAAGGAAATCTGGCCCATGATGGCGGAAGCGGGCTCCATTGAAAAATTCAGGGCCGGCCAGTGGGCACCCAAAACCATGGACATCAGCCAGTTTCTGGTGGATGTTCTGGGGGTGACACCGGCGCAAAATTCAGACGCCGGTTCCGATGCCATTGAATTCTCCAGGGGCACAGTGACCTATCATGACCCCTGCCATCTGGCCAAATCCTTGAAGATCAAAAGCCAGCCCCGGGATCTGATTCGGGCCAATGCCGGATGCACCTTTGTGGAGATGGCAGATGCGGATACCTGCTGCGGCAACGGCGGCAGTTTCAACCTGCAGAATTATGACCTGTCAAAACAGATTGGTATGGAAAAACGCCAAAACATCCTGGCCTGCGGGGCAGCCACGGTTGCCACATCCTGCCCTGCGTGCATGATGCAGATCCGGGATGTACTCTCCCAGAACCATGATGGGGTAAAGGTCAGGCATGTGATTGAGATTTATGCCGACACCATTAAGGATTAGCCGGTCTTCACTGATAACCACCAAGGAGCGGGCCTTAAATAACTTGCCCATTTTGCCATATCCGGGAGCGCAGGCGGGACGCCTGCGCTCCCGGGTTAACTTATCTCGGACTCATTTTAGCTGCGCTGACCGAATTTTTCGTAACTGACCTGATCATATAAAAGCGTGTTCGCACCATGACCATCCATTTCATCTGCAGGATGGCCGATGCCGATAATCGCCTGCACCTGGATATGTTCCGGCAGATCAAGAATGTTTGAAACATAATCCGAGGCCGAGGAGCCGTCATCACGGGTACGCAGACGCATCTGTGCCCAGCAGGAGCCCAACCCCAAATCCGCAGCAGCCAGATGAATAATAATGGCGGCAATGGAGGCATCCTCAATCCAGACATCGCTTTTGGTTGTATCGGCACACACGACGATGACCAACGGCGCATTTTTTAAAAAAGCGGAGCCATGGGATTTGGCCTCGGACAATTGTGCGATGCGACTCTTATCTTTGACCACCACAAATTCCCATGGATTAAAGCCCCTGGAACTTGGAGACCGAAGGGCTGCTTCGATCAGAATATCGCAATGTTCAGGGCTTACGGGTTTATCCTCAAACTGCCGGATGCTTCTTCTTTTACGCAATAATTCAATCAACATGTTTACTCCTGTTTTTTAGCTATCTTTATACCATTTTAACCCGGGTTTTGAAATTGAGGTCTGCCTTCAGCGCCTATTTCGGATCATAATAATCCAG
>DATFIL010000496.1:0-7357 GCA_035270145.1 Desulfobacter sp.
GGGAGATTCGGGACTGGGGCTTATTATTGCTGCTGTTCATGTCTCCCCTTCCTGGCGTTATCAATCATTTGATTTGTTAATTATTGAATCAGTCAATATAAGAAATGCGTTGAGGAAGTCAAGGACGTATGAATCCATACAGCACTTCTAAAAACTTGATGATCGAGAAATATGAATTTTTATTAGTTGAAAAATTCGCACAAAGACACCAAGTTTTTATTTGGTTTTCTGACCCTTTGTGCCTTTGAGGTTTTGTGAGAGAATAAATTTAGAATTTCTGGAATCCCCAGAAAGGACTGTGGAAAGTGCCCGCCAGGACTTGCTTCAAAACCATTGCAAAAGTAAAGAACATCACTTGGCTCTTATATTTCCTCATAACTTTCCGATTGCGCCGCTTCCCTGACCAGGGAGATTTCTACACGCCGGTTGGCTTCCCTGCCCAGAAAATGGGTGTTGTCCCCAATGGGCCGGTACTGGCCAAACCCTTCGATATTGATCCGTTCCGGGGCCACCCGGCAGTCAATCAGGAATCTGGCAACACGCATGGCCCTTGCAGCGGACAGCTCCCAGTTGGAGGGGAACTGGGCCGTATGAATAGGGGTATTGTCCGTATGGCCGGCAATAATGATTCTATATCCGGGTTCTGTTGTGAAAAATGAGGCCATATCCGTTAATGCAGGCTTTATGTAGTCCAGTAGTTTAGCTTGACCGGAAGGAAAACTGATGTCTTCGCCCAGGGTCAGAACGATTCTGTTTTCTGCGACTTTAACAGAGTAATTTGAAAGATTGGATTTTTCCATGACCTGGTGCAGCTGGTCTTCAATGTTGAGAAGATCCAGTTCGGATTCGTGAATTTTTTTCACTGGTTTGACCGGTGTTTTTACGCTTTCAACGGGTTGGCTTACCACTGTAGGAACATGCTTGATTTCCAAGGCCTGGGACATATGTGCCTGGCTGCTGTAAAGCATGATGAAAAAAGCCAGAATAAGGGTCATGATATCCAGCATGGCCCACAGGCCGGCATCTTCGGGTTCACATCCCTCCAGAAGGCTTTGGCGCTTCAGGCGCAGCCGCTTTAATTCCGAGATTTCAAGCTCAGATATCAGGTTTTCCGAGGTTATCATGGATATCAGCCTGCCATGGGTTCCTGTTTTTCAGGGTGAGGGTGAAGCCGGGGCAGCCTTATGGGTTGTGTCCGGGATTTTCCGCCCACAGTCCAATCATCCTGGAGATAATCGCCAATGCAGTATCTTAGGCGGTATCCAATGGCCTTGGCATTGGTTTTGTCCGCAATATCCAGAACCCCTTCAATGATCAATGCCACTGCCATGGCGTCATGTTTGGTTTTTTCCGCCAATTTTTTTGCAATGGGAAGAAAAATGATGTTGGCATAGAGTAGTCCGTAAAAAGTGGTCAAAAGGGCTGTGGCCACCCCTTTTCCGATCAGTTCCGGAGAGCCCATATGACTCAATACATTGATCAGGCCGATGATGGTGCCCACAAAACCAAATACCGGCATCAGCTTGATAAAAGTATTGATCAGGTCGGCCTGGGATTGCCGGGCCTGCAGAAAATTATCGTATCTACGCTCAAGGGTTTTAAAAATCGTATATCTGTCAAATCCGTCCGCAACCATTTCGATGCCCATTTTTAGAAATGAATTGTCAATTTTTTTGGATTTTTGATCCAGTACAAGTTTTCCGTCCCGCCGCCGGATTGCGGCCAGCACTTCGATCTGTTTTATGAGCGCGTCCAGGTCCGTCTTCTCCCCGGAAAATGCTTTGCGGATATTGGCGAAAAGGTCTGAAAATAAACGGAAGGGATACGACACCATAGAGCAGACAAATGCCCCGGTAAGGATAATCAAGTTGCTTTTAATATTCAAAACAATGGACGATAGTTCGGATACGGTTCCTGACAGCATTATAAACACAACAATACCTGCGGCCGGAAGTATTTTCTGGAGCATGGGCTTCTCCCTGTCAAGTGGTAAAAAAATAGACTTTACGACTATATTACAAGCATAAATCATACCTTTTAAAAATATATCTTATTTACAGTGTGTTAACTGTTTGTGCGTAAGGAGATAGGAAGGAATTTCCCATTCATGCAGGTACTTCTTTCAGGCCGGGCCGGAAATAACAGGGTAATCTTGGAAAACGTGAACACTTTGGGGGGAGAAGGCAATCGTTGCGTCACGGCCTGGTGCAATCTGAAAATCCCTTAAATACCGCCGGGGCCAAGCTGCTTCAAAATTAAGACTGCCGGATTCGATGTGAACTTCAACAAACATGCCCTGGCTTGCCACCCGGGTAATGGTGCCGCAAAAGCGATTGGGCGAATTTCCAGGGTTGTCCGCCCCTTGGGAAAGAAGGACAATATCCTCGGGACGGATGCCCATATACCCCTGGTCAATGTCCGGCACGGCAGAGGTTGCTATCACGGCATCCGACCCTTCAACCCGGACGTTTCCCTGGAGAATCCGGGCGGGCATAATGTTTTTCATACCCACAAACCGGGCTGTGAACAGGGAGTCCGGCTTTTCAAACAGGCTGGTGATATCCCCTGTCTGGCAGATTTTGCCCTGGTGGATGACGGCACCTCTATTGGCCAGGTACATCACGTCCCCAAAGTTATGGGAAACCATAACAATGGTCATGCCCATATCCTGGTGTATCTGTTTGAGAAGATTTTTAGCTTCGCCATGGAACTCCGGATCCAGGGCAGATAAAGGCTCATCTAACAGCAGCACCGCCGGGTTGAGAATCAGTGCCCGGGCCAGGGCCACCCGCTGTTTTTCTCCGCCGCTTAAATTATGGGGCTTTCGGTCAAGAATCCGCTTCAGGCCCAGGCTGTTTGCCAGATCATCCAGGCGTCTATGCCCCTCATTTTTTTTAATCCCGTGGTATCTGATCCCGTATAGGATGTTGTGGGCCACACTGAGGTGAGGGAAAAGGGCAAAATCCTGATAGACCAGAGCCAGACGTCTTTTTTCAACAGGCGTTTGAGCCATGTCTTTTTTATTAAACAGCAGTCTGCCCGAATGAAAGGGGATAAGCCCCATGATGATTTCAAGGAGAACGGATTTGCCTGATCCTGTAGGACCGATCAGGGCAAAGAAATCCTTTTCCCGGATGGTCAGATCAATGTTTTCAATGGCAAATCCAGGGAAGGTCAGACTGATATTGTCAAGACGAATCATGGGCTACCTGTGATATTGGACTGCGGATTTGGACATCAATCGCAATAAGATAAAAAGCGTTAGCGATAAAAGAATCAGCCAGACCGCAACGGGCTGGGAATATTTCAGCCCGTAGGCAGTGAAGCGTTCGTAGATCATGACCGGCGCGGTCATGGGGTGATACGCCACGATCACCACGGCCCCGAATTCAGAAATTGCCCTTGCCGTGCACATGATGATGCCTAACACCATATGCCGCCATGTCAGGGGCAGGGTAACCCGCCTGAAAGTTTCAAAGGTTCCGGCGCCAAGGGTTCTGGACGCGTACTCGAGCCGTGCGGGCACACTTTCAAAGCCTGCCTTGACCGTATTCACATAAAAAGGGATACCCACAAAAATCAGCACCGTGACAATCCCTGTCCGGGTTCCCATGATTTCAATGCCCATGCTGGAAAGAAAACGGCCAAAGGGGTGGGTGCGCCCGGCAAGGCTTAAGATGGCTATCCCCACCACAGGATGGGGGATCATGACCGGCAGATCAACGATGCCCTCAATGATTTTTTTTCCGGGGAACTCTTTTCTTGCCAGCAGATAGCTCAAAGGAGTACCAAGAGCAAAGGCAAGCAGACCTGCCGTCAGGGAAAGTCCAAGGGACCGGGCAATGGCAAGCAGCACATCTTTGTCGCCCAGGGTCTCCCAGAGCATGGCAAGGGATGGCCCGGTGGTCATCTTGATCAGGGGTACGGTTAGAAGCAGGATTACAGGCAGGCTGAATACTATGAACAGCCTGCCCATACTATCTGGTTTTCTCATATAATCAATTTTTTACCTCAACAAGTTCTGAAATGGCGGCCGGCAGTTTTTGGGCCATCGCTTCGTCGGGGACCCGAGCCGGGATAAATGGGGGCTGCCCCATTTCTTTTAGGGTTTTTAACCCATTGTCCGGGGAGAGCAGAAAGCCCAGAAAGGCTTTCGCCGCTTCCGGGTTGGGTGCATTTTTGATCATGGTGATGCCGTAGGTGCACGATTTTCCGGTTTTGGTGGTAACGGTTCCCGGTTTTTTTCCGGAGACTTCAACCGTTGCCAGTTTGTAGAATCCGTCGTACTTGTAATTGCCCAGGTTGATATGGTCGTCCAGGGTAACATATTTAAGTTCATGCTGAATGGCCACGGACAGGTATTCCCAGGCATAGTCCATGTGACCGGTTTTAAGCAGGTTTACAAGTTCCACGGATTTGGGACGGACATTTTTTTGCGGGCGGTTGGCGATCAGTTTTTCGTTGAGGCCGGGCTTGTTGTAAAATTTTTCAGCCAATTGCAGAACCATGAGGCTGCGGTATCCGCAAGGGTCAAGATTGGGATCTGAGTGGCCCCATTGCACATCTTTTTTCAACAGGATCTCATACCAGTTGTCGCTGGTGATTTCCTTGGCATATCGGCTGTTGTCCGTGTAGCAAAGAACCAGCTGGTTGCTGGCAAACCGGATATTCCATTCAGCAAAGTCAGGGATAAGATTGTTGTCAATAACTTTGAAGTCGGCAGAAGCCATGATATCGGCCTGCTTACCCACCTCGGAAATCAGGCGGGCCATTTTGGTTGAACCACCTGCTTCCCGCAGCACGTCCACTTCCGGGTACTTTGCCTCAAAGGCTTTTTCAATGGCGGCAAAAGGAACCGTCAGGCTGCCGGCATGGAAAATGCTCAACTTCCCTGAGGGACCTGCCATACAGAGTCCAGGCAGAATTAAAAAGGATACAAGGATGGGAAAAATAAGATGGCATAAATGGTTTTTCATTGTTATTCTCCTTCTCTTATATTGAATTATTGAGCAAAAAATAACTAAAAATGGGGTATTCTAACGATGCGTGCGCAAAATATCAACAGTTATCCCGGTGCCGGTTTAAATATAGGCAAAGACAGATTTCTTTCGATTATTTTTTGTCCACAAAAGATGACAATTGCATCGGTTTATGACAAACTGTGTATGAGGTAAAAACAGAATGTCCGGTGCATAACGGAACTTAAGTAGAAAGGATAGAACAGTGAGCAATCTTGACGCCTTTTTGGACAATCTCCAGGAAGAAATATTTGATGAGGCAAAACAGGCCCTGGGTGAAAGGGGCTTTGACCGTTGGAGAAACCCCAAGCACAACGGTCGAATGGAAAATCCTGATGGATGGGGCCGGGTAACCGGAGAGTGCGGGGATACCATGGAAATATATCTTAAATTTAAGGATAATCAGGTGGCGGACGCCTCCTATTTTACGGATGGGTGCGCCTCTTCCATGGTCAGTGGCTCCTTTGCCGCGGAACTGACCCTGGGCAAAACCCCGGAGGAATTGACCGATATCACCGCAGATCAGATTCTTGCCCTCATTGGCCGCCTGCCGGACGATGACATTCACTGCACCACCCTTGCGGCCCGCACCATCCAGAGTGCCGTGGACAACTACATGGGCACCATTGTGAAAAAAGTTTGATTTTTATGGAAATCCGCCTCAATTTGAGCCGCCACTGCATCCAGACGGCGGCCCGCCTGAAGCTCGAACACCTGATCCGGCAGTGCCTGAAAGCGCCGGATCAGGAAACAGAACACATGATTGAGATCTTGACCGATTTCCTGTCACAAAATGATTTCGATGAACTGCGCAGGCGCATTGATCTGGCCCGTCAATTCTTGGGAAATGATCCTGCCTCCCTTGTGCCCCTTGACCTGCCCGCCGGCATGCCAAAACCCTTTTCCCATCTGGCGCTTGGCCCCGATTCCTGTCTTTTGTCTATGGCTTTGGATTTGCCTTCCGCCTGAATCCTTAGTTGCATATCAACTTTTTAACAACAGAGCAAAGTAATGCCCTGTAAAAATCAAAATCCAGCATCAAATTCTTTCTTGCCATCGGGGCGGCAGTCAGGATATTCTTGAAATATCTTGATTTTTATTTTTAGTCCAGCTGGTCTCAAAATGGTTGGAGACTATTCAAATTTTCAGGATGTACATATCGCTATCGGATGATACGAGAATAGCCCGAGTCGCACATTATAAATAATAAGGTGCGATACAAGGTCGCACTAATATTTAAACAAATTCAGATGTTTTCTTCGGAGAAAGAAGGGAGATCCATGAAAGAAAAACAAATAACGCCGGACTTTCAAGTCCGTCTTTTTACTCGTATGGTTTTGATCCGAAAATTCGAGGAAAAAATTGTGGCCCTCTGCCGGGAATCATACCAACTGCCGGGTATGCAGATTCTGGCCAACGGCCAGGAAGCCGTGGCCACGGGTGTCGTGTCAGCCCTTGAGCCGGAGGACCTCATCGTCAGCAATCACCGCAGTCACGGACATCTTTTGGCCAGAGGCGCCGACTTAAATTCGCTGATGGCCGAAATCATGGCAAAAGCAGACGGCGTCAATTGTGGCAAAGCCGGCACCCTGCATCTATCCATGCCTGAGATCAATGCTTTGATGACCTCCACAGTCGTTGGCGCCGGGCCGCCTCTGGCCGTTGGGGCTGCCTTTGCCCAGCAATATCAATCGCTGAACGGCGTGACCGTGGTGTTCTTCGGTGACGGCGCAGCGGCTGAAGGCAGCGTGCATGAAGCAATGAATTTGTCCGGCATCTGGAAACTGCCGATTCTGTTCGTCTGCGAAAACAACGGCTGGGCCGGCGCCCAGCGGCCTGAAGAGCATTCTGCTGCACGTCAAATCCACAAGCGGGCCGAGGGCTACGGCATGCCCGGTCAGAGTGTGGACGGCAATGACGTGGAGGCGGTCTACCATCTGAGTCTTGAATTGCTTGAATACTGCCGCTCAGGACAGGGACCGGCTTTTATGGAAACCCTGACTTACCGAATGCGCGGACATGGCGAACAGGACCACCAGCATTATGTGAATCCGGAGGAACTCGAGGCGTGGGCCCTCAAGTGCCCAATAATAAGGTATCGCCGGGCGCTTCTCAACGCCGGTATTCTGGATAACACCCAAATTCAAAGCATCGAACAGGATGCCGAATCTCGTGTGGCAGCGGCTGTGGCCTTTGGAGACGCCAGTCCGTATCCAGAATCCGACACCGCCTTGACAGATGTCTTCGTCCAGGCGTTTAATGCCTGAAAGGAGTTTGCCATGAGTCAAAAAACGTTCGGAAATGCAATAAACGACGCCCTGTCCACTGCCATGGATATG
>DATFIL010000497.1:0-3791 GCA_035270145.1 Desulfobacter sp.
TTCCTGGGGAAGATTTTTCTGTCCAGCAAAAGGACAGAAAACCCGGCTTGCCCCAAAAGGTATCCGGCAGTTGTTCCGGCAGGCCCCGCACCTGTAATAATGACATCATACATGCCAGATGTTTACCAAATTTTCAAAAAATGGCCAAACCCTTTTCACTACGCTATTCCAGAAATACGACTTAACCGCCGCCAATTCCAACCTTTAATTTCTCGAATCAATATTCACAATTATAACGACACGGCAATTTATAAATTTTTTCCCATTGACAAAAATGCAATCGCGCGATTAGATATCAGGTTGATTTAACAAACCAAGCACCACAAATGATCGTATATTTATTCTGATTAGGCATACAGCTAATGCAAAAACGCGTTAAAGAAAAAACCGAAGAAAATGAACGAAATGCAACCAAGGCATTGAATTTATGCAAAGAGGCCCGTGACCTCATTCGTATCCGGAAGCCCAGACAGGCGGAACCGTTATTGCTGGCCGCCCTGGAAATATCGCCTAAAAATCCTTATGTACTGGTTGCGCTAGGTGATACCAAACGAATGCAAAAACAGTTTACAACGGCGGCAGAATATTACCAACGATGCCTTGAGGCAGACCCACTGAATCCTTTTGCCATGTCCGGTCTTGGCGACGCATACAGGGGTTCCAATAACCTGGACAGAGCTATTAACATTTGGACCCAGGCCCTGGCGGCCTACCCTGAAAACAATCTGGTGATGACCCGGCTGGCTGATGCTTTGACCAAAAAAGGCAAGCTTACCGATGCCAGACGAATATATGAAAAAGCCATCGATCTTAATCCTGATGATCCTTTTGCCCTGTCAGGGCTTGGCAATCTCTACATCCGCCTCAGGGAATTTGACCTGGCCCGTCCACTTCTTGAGAAGCTTGTAGCAAAGCAGCCTCAAAATCCCAGAGCCATCGGCGCATTGGCCAACCTTTACCGCAGGCGAAAGGATTTTTTCAGTGCAAATGCGCTGTTCGAACAGATTCTGGAGATTGATTGCCGAAATGTCTATGCCATAGACGGACTGGCAGATTGTGCCCGGGGCAACAAGGAATACGAAAAGGCAAAACAGCTGTGGGAAAAAGCCATGGCTGCCGGAATGAGTCCAGACATCGCAAAAACCCGCATTGCAGATGCATGCCTTCAGATGGAACAGTTCGACCAGGCAAGACGTTATTATGATCAGGTACTGTCTGTGTCTGAAGACAAATTTGCCTTGTTTGGACAACTGCGTCTTATCGAAACAGAGCCGGGGGATGAACGCAATAAGATGATTGATGCGGCAAAAATTTTAAACCGACTGTTTGCCCTTGATTCATCTGACGACCGGACACTGAGTGAATTTAACGTGTTCAGGATCCGGTATCCGGAAATTGATGCCTATATTCAGGCCTGATTCAGGCCGTTGGTCTACAATTCTCAATCCGGCTTATATTGCGTATTCGATATTTTAAAAAAGGGTGCCATGCAAAATGACTGATAAACTTAACCTTCCCTCCCAATCGGATATCCAGGCCGTTTTAACCCTTGATCGGGATACCCTGCCAAGTTTTCCCCAGGTCGCGGCCAAACTGCTTGAAGTATCAAAAGATGATACAGCGCCCCTGGAGGAGGTAGCAAAAATCGTGGAAACGGACCCCGGTATTTCCATCCGGGTGCTGGAGCTTGTTAATTCAGCATTTTATGGTCTGAGCAGAAAAGTGACCTCCCTGTCAGATTCTGTTGTCATCCTCGGTCTTGATGAAATCAAAAAGCTGGCCCTGGGTATTGCTATTTTTGAAAAAATATTTAAAACCGGGCACACAAAAGAATTTAACCGGCTGATGTTCTGGCGCCATAGCCTTGCTGTGGCGGTGCTAAGCATGAAAATAGCCCAGAAAATTGAATATCCAAACCCGGAAGAAGCCTATACGGCCGGCTTGCTACACGATGTGGGGAAAATCTTCTTAGATCTGCAGGGGCATCGGGACTATGGTAAATTTATTAGGAATCTGTCGGAATCCACAGACCTTGTTATTGAAAAAGAACGATCGGAAATCGGTATAGGTCATGATGATATCGGGGCCTTTTTCTGCGCCCGGTGGCAGCTTCCCGAGAGCCTGGTACTGGCCGTGAAATACCACCACCAGCCCTTTGAAAACCACGACCTGGCCGAAGATGAAAAACAATTGATCGCCATCGTCTGTATGGCAGATTTCCTGTGCTGGACCCAGGGCATGGGGTCTTTTGATTTCATCCGCCCCCCTATCCTTGCCCCGGAGGTGGAAGCCTGTATTAACCCGGAAAAAGTCGATATTATCAACTGCATTCTTGAAATGAACAAGGAGATCGAACAGATCTCAGCCTTTTATCAGTTTGTTTTCCCATCGGTGAACCAGCTTAAGGAAAACCTGCTGTGGGCAAACATCAAATTGTCCCGCGCCAATACCAAATATTATTACCAGGGAGACCCCACAAGCCAAACACAGGATACCTCCTTAAGCCAGGACAATCTTTTGCCCTCGGACGTCGGTTTTGAGATGGGTAAAGCCCTGTCCAAGGCTAAAACCGTCAAAGATGTATTGGGTATTGTCATGTATCAGGTGGGCTGCATTTTCCAACCCTGCCACTGGTCCATCCTGCTCAAGGACACCAAAACCGGGGACATGATCTTTTCCGTGGTGGTGGGCACCAACAGCAAGCTCCTGCAAGGTGTACGACTGCCCAAGGGAGAGGGCATTGCAGGGTATGTCATGGAAACAGGCACCCCCCTGGTGGTGGATGATGTGACAAAGGATAAAAGATTCAGCAACTGGGTGGATAAACACACCCGGTTTAAAACACGCTCAATCATTGCCACCCCGTTGAAAACCGATGACAAAATTTTTGGTGTTATTGAACTGGTCAACCGGATCAATGAAGAAGCCTTCAGCGAACAGGACCTTGCCCTGCTCTCTTCCATTGCCGAATATGCAGCCATTGCCATTGAACGGTCCTATTACCATCAGGCACTAACCAACCTGGCCACCCGGGACAGTCTGACCGGATTAAAAAACAGATTCAGTTTTGAACGGACCGTATCCGGCCCGGATGATTTCCAGGCCCGCTTAGGCCGGGTTTTTTCTATCCTTATCCTCGTGGTGGACGGTCTTACAAAGCAGTGCGAGGCACTGGGACAGGACAAATGTGACAAAGCCGTCAAGAAATTGGCCGCCATTTTAAATAAAACCAAACGCCGTGAAGATCTGATTTTCAGGTATGCAGACAACAGCTTTATTGCCCTTCTCCCCTCGACTTATTCCGATGGTGCCCAGAAAGCCCAGGCAAGGATAAAAAAAGCACTGGCCCTGGCATCAGAGGAAAACAAACAAATTTTTCCCTCTGTTTCCATCCAGGCCCACACCATAGCTGGTGAAGATGCCGGTCAGCTCAAAAGGCTTGTGGCCCAGGCCCTGGCCAAAACTCGCCAGCCTGAAGAGAAGAGTAACGTGCCGGATATGCAGGAAAATATCCAGGGGGTGGTGGAAAAGGAAATTACCCGCAAAGAGATCGAAGAGACAAAAGGAACATCACCGGAACAAACCCAGAAAGAGACCATTAAAAATTTTGGAAAATCCGTATCCCTGCAGGGTCAGTTCAAACGCCTTAAAACCAGAGAATTTGGAAAAATACATGTGGAGCAGGTGTCATTATCCGCCATTGGATTCAGAATATCAAAATCCCACCGTATCCACGTCAATGATTTTCTGGATATTGAATTCAACCTGGATGATATCAAGCGGGCATTGAT
>DATFIL010000498.1:0-4019 GCA_035270145.1 Desulfobacter sp.
ACCAGACGGGTAAAGGGGGTCATCAGGATCAAAATGGCCGGGGCCAGGGCGATAATGGTTAAAAGGGCAATGATTTCAAGAACCACCGCCACTTCTTCGGGTTCCTGGGCTGTCCTGACATTGAGTTCAAGGGACGGAATAGGGAACGTGACGGCATCTGCCGTATCTGCAAAGGTGGCGATCATCATGGCTGTAACCACAATCAACCCGGCCCATCCAGCTAGCCGTTTATATCTGATCATGACACCTCTCCTTTACCCGAATCGGTACCTGACTTGGCAGAATCTCTTTCCGATGGCATTTTGTGCAAACGTTTGCCTTTAATAAGCGTCTTTTTAAGCAGGGTCTGAAATCCTGTGACAGTTTCCGCAGGTTCCAATGATGTTTTGGGAACCTCGTCAAAACGGGCCAGAGACGATATGCCGGCCGGCGAAACGCCGATGAGAATCGATTCATCCTGGACAGATACGAGCACCAGTTTCTCTTTGGGGGATAAATGATGGACGGATAACACCTTTATCAGTTCCACCGAACCTCTGGTTCCGAAGCGGCCCGAGAACCTGCGAACAAGATAGAGGGCTATCAGGAAAAAAGCCAGAACGACAAACAGCATGCCGAAACTTTTGGCAAATTCCATCCACATATCCGGTTGCGTATTCACTGATTTTCCGCAGTCAGGGATTTGACGCGGTCAATGGGCGTGATCACGTCGGTGAGGCGAACGCCGAATTTTTCATTGACCACCACCACTTCTCCCCGCGCAATGAGCTTGCGGTTGATATAGACCTCCAAGGGTTCGCCGGCAAGCTTGTTTAATTCAATAATGGATCCCTGGGCCAGCTGTAAGAGATCATTGACCAGCATCTTGGTTTTGCCCAGTTCCACGGAAAGTTCCAAAGGGATATCCAGGATAAAATCCAGCTCCCTTGCGCCATGCTCCTCACCGTGTCCGGATTCTTCTTCAAGATTTTCATCATTTATAGTGCTGTTTTCATCAACCATGTTTACCTCTCACAGTCGGTTGTAATTTTATCGTTGATTTTAAATGCCTGAAATCCCCGCTGGACACCAATGAAACCTGTCAGTTTCACAAGCCCCCCCACAAAGCAGGATAAAGGTGCAGATGCGTCGTTATCCAGTTGGATGACATCTCCAGGCTGCATATATAACAGCCGTTCACCGGTGATTTCGGTCTTGCCCAAAAGAATTCTTAAATCCACCTCGGAGTTGAGAATGACCTCTTTAATCATCCGCCGCCAGTTATAATCGATTTCTTCAATTTCGGCCTGGATACCGGATGCCGACAGTTTATGTCGCATGGGTTCGATCATGGAATAGGGATAACAGACCACAAGATTACCTGCGGCCTGCTCCAGTTCAATTTCAAACCGGGTAACGATGACAAGATCTGTGGGCAGTACAATGGCTGTGAACTGCGGGTTCATTTCCGAACGGATCAGAGATGCCTTTACCATCTCTATGGGGGCCCAGGAAGCTTCAATATTTTTCAGGACAGCCACCACTGCCTTTTTAATCATCACCTCTTCAATGCGTGTAAATTCCCGGCCCTCCACCCTTGCTTTTCCCAGGGCTTCTCCGCCAAAAAACGTATCAATGAGATTATAAACCAACTGGCTTTCGAACACCACCAGACCATGTCCCCTTAACGGCTCCATCCTGAATACGTGAAGACTTGTGGGCACAGGAAGACTGCGGACAAATTCAGAAAACTTCAGGGTGTCAAAGGGATTGGCAGATACATCGACATTGGTCTGAAGCAGTGAAGACAATGTGGCCCGAACTTCCCTGGATAGACGTTCATTAATAACGTCAAAGGTGGGCATTCTTGCCCTGACCACTTTGTCCTGGCTGGTGAAATCATAGGCAACGACCCCTTCAACCGGCTCCTCAGCAATTTCCGAAATATCGGCTGCGCTTTCTACTTCTCCGGAATCCAGTCCGTCTAATAAACTGTCAACCTCGTCCTGGGATAGAATTTCACTCATGGCACCATCACTGCATTAAAAAATTAGTAAAATAAATATGCCTTATAGCAACTTTGGGAAAAATTTGATTAATTCGGTTGAGAAGCGCAAATTTCAGTTTAAGTTTGCCCTGGGGGCTTCGCAGTTCCATCCATCTCATCTGTCGCATTTGGCTTTCAATTATTTTTCTTATCCGGGGCTCCATGGTATACACCTGTCTTCGAAGCCCGGGGTTCATCATTTCAAGGGCAATACCAAGGGATATGTAATCCATGTGTGAATCTTGTTTTAAAAAAATCTGCTCAAAGGGGTCTAGCTGCACAATATCCTCAAATATCGCTTTGTTTTGGTTTTCAAGAGCCGCCTGAATGCTTTTTTCGGTCACGGCATCTTCAGCAACCGGCTGTTCAGGGACATTTTCTTCCTTGCCGCCGAACAGAAAAAAAAATACACCGGCACCAATTCCGCCCAAGAAAAGGAGAAACAACAGGAGAATAATGATCAGCTTTTTCTTCCCTGCCGGCAGTCTGCCGATAAATCCCTTTTTGACAGGTTTTCCATCTGAATCCCCGCCACCATCGGCTATGGATTCGGTCAGCTCATCGCCTTCGATTTCTTCCAGCAGATCTTCAGCCACAACACCTCCCAAAATAATCTGGTCGTTCGTTCGTCCAACCGGCCCTTGCAGGCTATATTGCGAATACCAGTGATAACTCAGGTTACACGTATACAAATAATTGACAGCAAGCCTTATGCCAGCCTGCGTTTGTTTTTTACCTGAATCGTGCGGAAATAACAGCCATAGGCTAACCTGGCTTTTCACCGTGGTTCAACGCTCAATTAAAGTTGAAAGATCTGTGTAGGTTACACAGGCTTTCTTAAAAAAAATTTATGGTAAAGATTATAGGAAAGAGGAAATATTTGCAAAATTATTTATTTGGGTCAGGCTGAATAACAGCCATGGGTGTGACCTGATTTATTAATACGCACGCTTGACTCAAGACGGAATATGGAATTAATTCAATGAATTATTTTTGCTTTTATATGAAAAAAAAGGATATCGTCCGCATACAGTATCCTGGTAAAAAAACGTCACTTCTACCATTGACCTGTCAATGTTTTGACAGGCTCTTACTTGATGATCGAGATCAAGTTTTATGCAACAAAGTGCAGCGACCCGCTGTCATTTGTAACAGCGGTTTGACCCGTTAAATTATCTGCCCCATCTTCCAGGGCATCGTCACCGGACCCACGTTTTGCCCGCTTCTTTCCGGCTGACTGATCCTGGGCCCGGGCATCGGCCATGGACTGCTGGAAATCGCTGCTCATATCAACTTCAAAGCTCTCAAGACTGATACCCGAGGAAGAGAGCATGGTTTTGATTTCATTAATATTGGCTGCCAGAATATCTTTTGCTGACTGGTGTTCGGTAATTATGCTGACCTTCATGGCGCTCTCAGTATGCTCAATGCTCATGTACAACCGGCCTAACTCAGCGGGTTTCAGTTGCATCCGGATGGTGTCGTCACCGGTGTTGATTGACCGGACAATGCTTTTTCCCACTTGCCGGGTGACAAAGTCAGGCAATGTGGAAGAGGCCTGTTGGCTTCGTTGTGTGTCCGAAATTCCCACCGTCGCTGTTGTGGTTGATTTTTCCATGCCAAAGACAAGGGCCTGGCTTTCTGAAATTTTGGACGTTGTCTCCCCTGATTGGAAATTGGTGGCGGAAGCCACTTTTTCCAAAGCAGCAGCATCGGCCTGGGCTGCCTTGATGGCAATCTGTGATGCCGATTCCTTGGTTGTTCCCGCTGTGTCTGAAAAACCGTTGGCTATTTTAAATGCACCATCAGAATCGGTTTTCTCTGTTTGAATATCAGCGGATACCGTATTGCCAATCGCCGCGGCATCAGCAGCCGGTTTTGTACTCACGTCACTCCTGCTGACCTGATCCATGAACTGAACCTGGAACCGATCCTCAATTTCTTTGACCATGGCATTTGAACTTGCGCTAAGCGCTATGGTAGAATTGATTGT
>DATFIL010000499.1:0-7855 GCA_035270145.1 Desulfobacter sp.
GCTGCCGCTGAAAAACAGATCCTCCAGAGTCAACATATTCAGAGCCTTGTCTGTGTTCCGATCTGGGCAAAAGGGAAGAAATTGTGGGGATTCATGGGGTTCGATGATACACAAAAAAAACGCAAATGGACAGAAACGGAACTCGAGGCTCTGCAGATTATAGGAGAGATGATCTCCGGTGACCTGGAGCGAAACGCATCTGAAAAAAGGCTGGAGTTTGAAAGAAAGCAACTGCTGTCTATATTTGACAGCCTGGATGGAAATATTTACGTATCCGATCCCCATACATATGAAATACTATATGTTAACAAGGCGTTGAAAAAATATTTTGACCATGAGTTGATCGGCAAACGATGTTACCGGGAATTTCAGGGGCTTGATTCACCCTGTTCTTTTTGCAGCAATGAACAGATCCTTGAAGAAAAGCCAAAAATTCACAGATGGGAATTTTACAATGCCATGATGGACAAAATATTTTCCATCAAGGACCGGATCATTAAATGGCCGGACGGGCGTGATGTCAGATTTGATTTGGCCATTGATATAACAGAAAAAAAACAGATTGAATCCCGTCTCCGGCAGGCCCAGAAAATGGAAGCCATCGGTACCCTGGCAGGGGGCGTCGCCCATGATTTTAATAATATTCTTTCCGGTATTTTTGGATATCTTCAGCTGGCTAAACTTCATATTCAGGAGCCGGAACGGGCCGGAAAAGACCTCGAAAAAGTTTTAGAAGGCGCCAAACGGGCCTCCTTGCTGGTCAAGCAGATTCTTACCTTTAGCCGGCACAAAGGAAATGAATGCCGGCCTCTGGTTGTATTTTCCCTGGTCCAGGAAACCTTAAAATTGCTTCGGTCCGTGATTCCTTCTAACATTGAAATTAAAAACAATATTGTTTCAAAAGCCATGATACTTGCTGATTCAACCCAAATCCATCAGCTGGTACTGAATCTGTGCACCAACGCTTATCAGGCAATGGGCAACCGGGGCGGGGTGTTGAGCATCGGACTAAATGAGGTGGTCCTTAGCAAGGACCAGTTGGGTGAGGAAAAAAATCTGTTGCCGGGTAAATATTTAAAGTTTGATGTTTCCGATACCGGGCCTGGTATCGAAAAAGATATCCAAGATAAAATATTTGATCCTTATTTTACAACAAAAGACATGGGCAAGGGAACGGGGCTAGGGCTTGCCATGGTCGCAGGCATAGTCAAAAAGCACAATGGATTCATAACCGTGCATAGTCAACCCGGAGAGGGGGCCAGTTTTAAGGTGTTTATACCGGTGATGGATTCCAAATTTTTTATAGAAAAATCAACAATAGAGGAGAATGTCACCTCATACAGCGGAACGGAAACCGTCATGCTTGTGGATGACGAAACCGACATTCTTATTTCCCAGGAAAAATTTCTGACCGGTCTGGGATATAAGGTGTTAAGCTTTGAGGACGGACAATCTGCTTTACGGGCGTTTTTAAATCATCCGTATGCATTTGATCTGATTGTCACTGATATGACCATGCCCCGGATATCAGGAGACAAGCTGTCCAAAGAAATTTTAAAAATTAAACCGGAAATTCCGATCATCTTGTGTACCGGATTCCATGAAACCTTTACCAGGGAAGTTGCTCTGGAACTTGGCATACGAAAATATGTCCAGAAACCCATAGAAGCCGGAGTGCTTTCTAAATTGATCCGCGATATTCTTGACACTTAACATGTTTTCTATATTAGTGCCCGACCAAAAACAGTAAATTTTGTCGATTACTCTGCGTCATTTTCGATTTCTCTTCGAATTTGAGCATGTTTTTTTTCTGTAATGGGATAAAAGCAGATGATCAGGATGGCCAGAATATTACAGAGGCATGGCACCAGGGCATAAAGAACCCGGAGCATCATCACCGTGAATTCGTTCTGTACCATATTGGGAGTGTAACCGGCATTCCCCAGCAAAAGAAGTCCGATACCGATCCCCAGGGCCGCAGATAATTTTTTGGCAATGGACCAGAGACCAATATACCTTCCTTCACGCCGTTGTCCAGTTAAAAGCTGGTCATAGTCGATGACATCTGCCTGGATTGAGGACGGCAGCACGAGCCCGGCTCCAAAACCTATCCCGGAGAGGAAAACCAGCACGCCATAGACAAAAGCATCCCCGGGCCCCAGAAAGAAGACACCTATAAAAGCACCTGTGTTAATACTCATTGAAATGATCCAGGCCCTCTTTTTTCCCATTTTTCGGGAAATCATAATCCAAAGGGGCAGGAATAAAATGCCGGTTAAAAAATAGATCAACAAGAATCCTTCTGCATTGGGCACCATGAGTACATACTCCACATAATAGAGTATCAAGGTTGCCGGCAGGTTGCTGCCAAAGGCACTGATTGTGAAAGCGGTGATCAGAATCAAAAAGGGTCGATTTTGAAATACAGATAAAAATCCTCTGTTCGGCGCATCTTTGTTATCCTGTGAAAATGTTTCTTTGATTCTGTAAAGACAATAACATGAAAACATAACAATCATGGGTGCAAAAAGAAACGCCATGATTGAAAATCGCAGCTTTTCATTTGGGGCTTTTCCCAATGCGTTTACTGCCGCATCAATCAGCACAGGCGCCGCTGCAGCCAAAAGCGTTCCCAGAATCAAGAATCCATCTCTGAATGCAAACAGAGATGTCCTTTCATGGTAATCTGTCGTCAACTCCGGTCCGAGAGACTCATATGGGATCGTGATTACTGTCCAGAAAAAAAACAGGGCAAACAGCCAGAAGCCAAAATAAAAAGTCAGTGAACTGCCCGATAAATCCATGGGTCTGAATAAAAAAAGAATGGACAGGGCAAGCCCCAGGGCACCAATTCCAATATAGGGCTTGCGTCTGCCGAAAGGACCCGGCGTCTTGTCGGATAAGTAGCCGATAAGCGGATCCGTCACAGCATCGAATACCCGCACCGCCAGCAGTAGAATGCCGATGGTTGATATGTCCAGGCCGATGGTGTCCGTATAAAATTTCGGCAGAAAAACATAGACCGGAATCCCAATAACAGCAAGAGGTATTGCCGGTAATGCATAAGCCAGTTTATCCGCTCGGGATAATCCCATGGTATGATGCCTGGGACGTTTGCTGGTCATTATTCTTTTCCGAGAAGCTTGTCCCGAAACCCTTTGTCTATTGGATCGTCCCCGATCCAAATGCCAAACAAGGCGGTTGCGAAATCCGCTCCCTCTATCCTTCCAAGCAGAGTAGAATTATAAATAAGCTGTGTCCCCTCACCGGGAACATAGGTCAATGCATACCTGTCTCCCGGACGAACACTTTTATACAAACGGTTCAGGGTCTCTATTTTTGGAAGGAGTCTGTTAAAAGTAGAATTGCTGACGGTCTCTTTAATTTTTTGACGCGTCGCCCTGGCAAAATCATCAGCGGAAATGGCAACTCGATACTCCAATTCAAGGCTCTTCATAATATCATCGAGGGCTTGGTCGCCATTAGAGTTTTTTGGAAGATAAAGGGCTCCAGCATAGGCCTCAACAAATATCCAATATCTAAGCAGGGCAGCACCTTTTAAATAGAGCCGGCTTTTTTGCACATCAATTGAATTGGAAAACCCGGTTCCATCAATCATAGTAACACTTGCATAAACATTTGCAGAAATCAAAATGCAGATCAGGGACGTAGCAATTGATTTGGATATTTTTATTTTCATTTCGTTTATTTCCCGTTGAGCTTTTTCTTTTGGCTAAAGATCTTCTCTTTGGATCTTATGGATAAAGTAAAACATCAAATTCGAATTTCAATAATTATAATATAGGGTTTGATGATAGAATAAAACTATTATTCCTATTTAGTTTCTATTCAGCTAAAGATCCCATGGGTTGATTCCGGCTATTTTAAATTTGCAGTTTTTATCCTTATTGGGTATAGCTTAATGATTCGGATATCTTTAAATCGTTTTGTATCTGCAAAGGTGGCTTCCATGGACTTAAAACAACAAAGCAACTTGAATATCGCCATTATTGGTTCCGGCATCTCCGGTATTTGCGCCGCATATCTTCTCCAAAAAAAGCACCAGGTGACGCTGTTTGAAAAAAATGATTATTTCGGCGGCCATACCCATACGATTATCCTCCCAGACGGTCCTGATACAGGCACCCCTGTGGATACGGGTTTTATCGTACTCAATGAGCGGACCTATCCTAATTTTATAAAATTTTTGTCGCAGCTTGGCGTTGAAAAATGCCGAACCGATATGTCATTTTCCTATTTCTGTGAAAGAACCGGTCTTTTTTATGCCAGCCAAAACCTGAATTCCATATTTGCCCAGCGCGCCAATATATGTAAGCCTAAATTTCTGAGGTTTGTTTACGAAATGGTACGCTTTCTCCGGATACTGAGAAACGCATATCGTTCCAATGGCCTGCCGGACGTCACACTGTCTGAATATGCGAAACAAAAAGGACTTCACCGTGAAGTCATTGACCAGTTCATCATCCCCATGGCAGCAGCCATATGGTCGGGTTCAGATTTTCAGATCAGCCGGTTTCCCATCCGAACTTTTGCCCAGTTTTATGAAAATCACGGCCTTTTAGGCGTAACCGGCCATCCGCCCTGGTATTTTGTCAAAGGCGGCAGCCATTCCTATGTCAATGCCTTCCTGAAATCATTCACAGGCAGGGCTGTTAAAAACAGCGCCGTGAGTCGAATATCCCGTAAAGCCGACGGCATTCGCTTGGGTTTTAAAAATGACCGCCCCCAGGATTTTGATGCCGTTGTGATTGCCACCCATGCAGATCAGGCCTTAAAGCTGCTTGAAACCCCGAGTGCCGGGGAAAAAGAACTTTTAGGAGCTTGGTCCTATTCAATAAATAAAACAGTCCTGCATACGGATACAAGCGTCATGCCCCCCGGCAAAAGGGCCTGGGCCAGCTGGAATTATACACGTCACAAAAAATCCACACCGGATGCCCCGGTAATGGTAAGCTATGACATGACCCACCTGCAGAGACTGAAGACCCAGCAGCAATATTTTGTAACCCTGAATCCACAAAACCAAATCCCCCAATCCCATGTAATCAAAGAACTTAATTATACCCATCCTCAATACTCTTTTGACGCATTCAGGTCCCAGAACCAATTGCCAACCTTGAACGGAAAAAATAACACGTTTTTCTGCGGGGCATATTTCGGATTTGGATTCCATGAAGATGGGGTTAAGTCTGCATTACGTGTTGGGAAAAAATTCGGGGTGACCTTATGAAATCTCAAATTTTTACGGGAAAAATCAAACATCGTCGCTACTGTCCTGTAAATCATGATCTGTCTTACCCTGTGTACATGTATGCCTTTGACCTTGATGAATTGCCGGATCTCAATCGACGATATCCCCTTTTTGGTTACAACAAATCCGCTGTTACATCCATCCATGACAGGGATTACCTTCAGCCCGGAAATCATCCGATCAAGGAAAAACTATCTGAATTGCTCCGCCGGCACCAGATCAAACAGTCTGTTTCCAATATTATCATGATCACATCCGCCCGGTATTTTAATTATGTGTTTAACCCGGTCAGTTTTTATTACTGCTATACGGGCGATCATGCACTTGCGGCAATCATTGCTGAAGTCAACAATACCTACGGGGAGCGTCATCCCTATGTGCTTAAAGCCGGCAGGCCGGGATCAGGCAAATGGATTGCAACTTTTCAAACCCCCAAAGTCTTCCACGTCTCTCCATTCAACAAAGTCGAAGGGATGTACCACTTTTATTTCTCAGATCCCAAAGACCGCTTGGAAATAAAAATTGAGTTGTTCAATAATAATAAAAAAATAATGGTCGCAGCGTTTAAGGGTGCCGGCGTGCCTATGACCCCTGTCAATCATATAAAAACAATAATAAAACACCCGTTTGCCCCCCACTTGAGTATTCCCAGAATATATGCCCATGCATTTAAGCTGTTTTTCAGCAAGAAGTTAACGTTTAATGATAAACCCATTCCCCAAAGCCCCATGACAATGAAAAAACAAAAACCAGGTGTTTTTGAAATCCTCTGTCAAAAAATCGTTTTTAACGCACTGAAAAAAATCACCGTCGGCGGCTTTAAGATTAAAATGCCGAATCAGGAAATGATTCGTTTCGGCCATCCCGGCGATTCCCATCCTGTGATCATAAAAATAGAGGACTTCAATTTTTTCCCAAGAGTCATTTTGGACGGTGAGATCGGATTCGGTGAAGCCTATATGTATTCTGAATGGGATACCCCGGACCTTTTGGAATTTTTAAAGATCTTAATTCAAAACCGTGATCATTTTTCAGACGGCAACCTGTTACTTTCGTTTTTCACCCGGATAAAGGAAAAAACCGCCCATGACAGGCGCATAAATTCCATAAAAAACACCCCGGGAAACATCCAGGCCCACTATGATTTGAGCAATGCGTTTTATGAACTTTTCCTGGATAATCAGATGATGTATTCATGCGGCATTTTCGAACAACCAGACGACTCCCTGGAAAAAGCCCAGGCGCAGAAAATGATGCGCATCCTGACCCAGGCAGATATCCGGGACTCCCATCATATTCTTGAAATCGGATGCGGGTGGGGTGGTTTTGCGGTTTTTGCCGCCCAAAAAACCGGTTGTCATGTGACCGGCATTACAGTTTCCAAAGCCCAGTATGACAGGGCATGTCAACGTGTAATTGATGAAGGGCTTGGGGATCAGGTCAGCATCAAGCTTCAGGACTACCGCCATATAACCGGCAAATTTGACCGGATTGTCTCCATAGAAATGATCGAGGCTGTGGGGCCGCAGTTTTTTTCCACATATTTCAAGCAGGGGCAAGCCCTTCTAAGACCCGGCGGCAGGATGTTCTTTCAATCCATCATAATCGAAGATGAACGATATAATACCTATTGCAAAGAAAGGGACTGGATTCAAAAACATATTTTCCCGGGCGGTCATCTGCCATGCCTGAAAGTGCTTAAAGACACCATATCAGAACATACCGATTTTCATATATCAGACGTCCATCACATGGGCACAGACTATGCCGCAACCCTGGCGCACTGGCGGGAACGCTTTTTGTCAAATAAAAATAATATCATCAGGTTGGGCTTTGACGAGACATTCTTCAGACAGTGGATGTATTATTTTTCCATATGTGAAGCCGGGTTTACCGTTGGTGGCATTGACGATATCCAGGTAAATTTAACCCTTTGACAGAAAAGCGTTTAATTTTTCCCAGAGAATCTGCCTTTCCTGTACTGATTCACAGGTCCCGGGAAAGATGACGGTTTCATGGGGACGCCTGTCCAGCCAGAATAACCCCGTATATTGACCCGCTCGTTTTGAAGATGCCAGCCAGACAATGGTATCCGCACCTTGCTCCGGCGTTCTTAAAATTCTTTTCACCCGTTGATGAAATTCAGGCAGGGACCGTTCAATACCCGGGGTATCCACCCACCCGGGATGCATGGCATTTACCCGTATGCCATGTGTTTTAAACTGCTCAGCCCAGATTTGGGTCAAAATGACGATCCCCCTTTTTGCACGGGCATAGGCTTTGGCCCCGTTATATTGCCCCTGGCTGTTTTCAAGATCGTTTACCTCAATTTTCTGGGTATACATGCCGCCGGATGATACGTTGATAATTCTTGGCGATTCCGATGCGGCAAGGGTCTCCTTTAAATTTTGTGTCAACAGGAACACGCCTAGAAGATCCGTCGCAAATGTCTGCTCTAATCCTTCCGGGGTCTGTTTACGCTCATTAAACAATGCACCGGCATTGTTAATGAGAATATCAATATTCTTTTTAGAGGCCTTAAGCGTTTCTGAGACATCCCTTATGTCCTGCATCAGGCTTAAG
>DATFIL010000500.1:0-2291 GCA_035270145.1 Desulfobacter sp.
CGGTCATCCACTTCCTGGCCTTCCCTGAACATTCCGCTCTGTTTAAACATGGCATCTACCAGCGTGGTTTTCCCATGGTCAACATGGGCGATGATGGCAACATTTCTTAATTTATCATTTACTGCACTGTTTTTTTTCATATTCTCCTACGACTCAATGTCTGAACGGAACGTTGTGTTTGGACGCAAAACTGCCCAGGTGCAAGACGCAGAAAAATTTTCAACCGGAGCATACTCGAGCATGTGAGGATTGAAAATTTTTTTACAACACTGCAGATGGGTTACTTTTTGTTCAAGTATTATAATTTAATTATTTAGATACGCGGGTGGTGCCGTCCGGGGCTGTTAACACCCGCACCCTGTCCCCGGGGAACATCGGTACATCCGCCTCCTGGACCACCACAATAGTTCGTCCACTGTCAAGGTTAACAACAATTTCAAAACCGTTTTTGGTTCCGGCCTCCTGTTCAATGACGGCACCAATGGCCGCACCTGCCAGGGCCCCGCCAATGGTGGCCAAATCCCGGCCATGGCCATGGCCGATGGTGCTGCCGAGCACACCGCCGGTCACACCGCCGATGGCACCACCGGCAACCGGAGGATTTGAGGCCTGGATAATGATGGATTTTACGGATTCCACAGTCCCTGTATCCACGGTCTGGGCCTGCATGGTCTGCTCATGGGTATATACATTAGAGCTGGATGACGCGCATCCTGCCATGGTCATCATTGCTGCAGCCATGATGCAAACAATAAGCTTTATGCCTGATCCGGCTGTATTCATGTTTCTTCCTCCTATGTCTTAACATGTAAACTTAGGTTCCAAAGGCGCTTTGTCCACTTGCTTCTTGCCATTAACGCCTGAATTAATGACATTACAGTCCTATTATACCGCCTGCAGTCGGCAAAAGGAAGTAATCATTGCACAGGAGAAAGTCAATTCCTAAAAGTTTGGTTTTGAATGATGTTTAAATATGAAATCAGGAACGAATGCTGTAAACTATGGATAAATTGATAGGTAACTCATTTCAAAACCAATTTTCGGGAGGGGAATCATGACGGATGATAAACTTAAAACGTATCGATATTTTCTTAAAGATAGTATCCGTAAAACAATTGCTTTCCAATTTACAGACCAAAACCAGGGCGTGCCGGCCCCGCCCATTGAAAAGCCGTACCCTGAGGGCGCAACCTTAATAGATCTTCCCGGTCCTGATGAATGGAATGGGATTTTCCAGGCAGATATTACACACGCCATTGGCAATAGAAAAAGCCACCGGGTATATCGAGATCAAAGCCTGTCATTAAAAGAACTGGCATACCTGTTATGGTGTACCCAGGGCGTCAGGGGGAAAAGATTCCACGGCCATGCATACAGGAATGTGCCTTCTGCCGGGTGTCGCCACGCCCTTGAAACCTATCTTGCCGTTTTTAATGTGGATGACATTGATGCCGGCGTATACAGATATTTACCCCTTTCCCATCAACTCGTATTTGAATTCAAAGATGATCTGCTGTCACAAAAAATGATCATTGCGTCCCTTAACCAAAGTTATCCGGGTAAATCCGCCGTTACCTTCATCTGGTCTACCATACCATATAGAATGGAATGGCGGTATGGATTGGCAGCCCATAAGGTCATTGCGCTGGATGCCGGTCATGTTTGCCAGAATCTATACCTTGCCTGTGAAGCGATTGATGCCGGGACCTGTGCGATTGCCGCTTATGATCAGGAAGAATTAGATGCGCTGCTCGGTCTTGATGGTGAAGAGGAATTTGCCATATACCTTGCGCCTGTGGGGAAAGTACGTTCTTAGGCCCATGGATTTTATTATTTCCATGGGCCTAAAACTGTATCATCGAGTAAAATGAAAATCACATCGATCGGTTTTAGATTTAATCAAGGGTTGCATTTGTGCGACTCGTCGATTCTGATTGATGATACGGGTTTTGTTTCGGAAAAATGAAAACCATTCGGATATAATTATAATACATTGAAAAATATAAATTTATTGAATATATTTCATTGTTTTTTTCATATGGCACAGCCATTGCTTATAGTTACTTCCCAGTGAGCTCGAACAAAATTTTAACCCCCAACAGCAGAGGATAAATGAGAATGGAAAAAGTATTAATTGTTGGTTGTAAAAAAGCGATGGATGATGTTTGTATCGGGTGCAGCAGATGCCTGGTGGGATTTAACCGCAAAGAGGGTGAATTCGCGGCTTACAAAGACAAAGACGCAGAGATCATGGGGATGATTAATTGCGGTGACTGTCCCGGCGCCACTAT
>DATFIL010000501.1:0-4273 GCA_035270145.1 Desulfobacter sp.
TCCTTTAAGAAATGAATAAATTTTTCACATATCGGAGACCGGGTTCTCTTCCGGGACAGGGTCAGGTAAAAATGCCTGGACAGATCAAGGTCTTCAACACTCAGGGCATGGAGACGTCCCCTGGCCAGTTCCTCAGCCACCGCGATGGTGGAAAGAATGGAAATACCCACATTGTTGAGAATACCCTGAATGACCGAAACGGAATTGCCCATGGTCACGGCAGGCTCAAGCCGGGATGCGTCAACCCCCGCCTTTTCCATGCCGGCAATAACGGTTTTCCAGGTACCTGATCCTTGTTCCCTGGCAATAAATGGCTGGGACAGCAACGCCTTGCAGGTCACACTCGCCCTGTCCGCCCATTCATGACCGGAGGGCACAACAAGTTTCATTTCATCTTCAACCAGTTTCTCCTGGACAATGTCGGGATCATTGGTTTTTGCACCCACCACTCCCAGTTCCAGTTCACCGTCTTTGACAGCCCGGGTGATCTGGCCTGTGTCCCCGACCGTCAGAAGGATGGATACATCCGGAAAATCGGCTTTAAATGCCCCCATCATCCTGGGAAGAATATATCCGGCGGGGATGGATGATCCGCCAATGATCAGCTGTCCTTTGGTATGCCCTAAAAAATCGAGCATGGCGGACTGGGTTTCCTGTTTCAGCGACAGCATCCGTTTGGCATAACCATAGAGGATCGCACCAGCCCGGGTAGGCTCGGTCACCTTGCCCAGCCTATCCAGCAGGCGGCATTGAAAATGTGCCTCCAGTTCCTTGATATGGGTGGACACTGTGGGCTGGGATAAATGAATCTGTTCTGACGCTCTGGAAAAACTTTTCTGCTCAACCACGGAAACAAAAATATGAAGCTGCCACAAGTCCACGTTTATATATCCTCAATGCTTATTCAGAGTTAACGCCTGGACGCCCTGTTTGGGCAAATTTTTCCTTCACCCTGCGTTCCACGGGTTCGGGAACCATATCGGAAATGTCCCCACCATACAGGGCGATCTCCTTGATGATGGATGATGAGGTAAAAATCCAACGTGATCCTGTCATAAGAAAGACCGACTGAACCTCCCTGTTGAGTTTTCTGTTCATCAGTGCCATCTGAAATTCACTTTCAAAATCAGACAATGCCCGCATACCCCGGATAATGGCCACGGCGTTTTTTATCCGGGCATATTCAACAAGAAGTCCATCAAAGGTCTCCACCTCAACCCTTGCGGTATCCAGCTCTACCAATGGGTCTTCAAAACATTCCTTGATTATGGAAATACGCTCATCGGGGGAGAACAACGGTGTTTTTTTAGACAAATTATTCAGCACTCCCACGACCACATGGTCAAAAATTTCCTGGGCGCGTCTGATGACGTCAAGATGTCCGTTTGTCAAGGGATCAAAGGAACCGGGGTAAATGGCAATCGTCCGTTTTCGGGTAATCATACGCATCCTTGTCATCTGTAGCGGATTTTTGCAAAAATGTAAGAGTTGTCCTTGAGTATTTTTTTTCCAGGTATTTGTCAAGGCTGTTTACGGGATAGTCGAGGCTTTCTTTGGCAGACTGCTCCACAATGATAATCGCCCCGGGTGCCAGGATATCTGAAAATCCTGATTTTCCAAACACCTTTCCAGGATACCCTTTATTGTAAGGGGGATCCATGAAAACCAGGTCAAAGGGCTGATGGAATGCCGGTAAAGACGATTTGACCAGGTCATGGCATATAATCCGGGCATGTTCCGCCACCCGGCACAATTCAATATTGCGTTGGATCACATCGCAGGAAGACCGGGCTGCATCCACAAACACGGCATATTGCGCCCCGCGGCTCAACGCTTCAAGCCCTAAAGCCCCGGTACCGGCAAACATATCAAGCACCCTTTTTTCCCGGATACCAGGGCCAAGGATATTAAACACGGCTTCTCTGACCCGGTCTGAGGTGGGACGGATATCCGTTCCCTGAATCTGAACCAATTTTCTGCCCCGGCAGGCGCCACTGATAATACGCATCAAATTTTAGATATTCTTTTTTTGATAAAATTCAGACTTGTTCCCATCTGTTTGGCTGCCGCCTGGAGATCCCCGGCCATCTGATCCACCCTGAAACGGATGAATTCCATTTCAAAGGCGGCTTTTGCCTGGTCCAGTTTTTCCATGGTAAAAAACCGGGCATGTTCTTCATCTGTTTCAGGCAGGGTTTCAATCTCAGGGTTGTAAGGGCCGGGGATATCGTTTTTCCCGATAACGTCGCTTTCCACCATGATGGATAATCGCTCCATCAAATTTTTAAGCTCCCTGACATTTCCCTTCCAATGCCATTGCTTTAAAAGTTCAAGACCTTCTTCGGACAGCGTTTTTTTAGGTACAGACGATTTTTCAGCCAGTTGACTTAAAAAAAAATCCACCAGTATGGGGATGTCATCACGCCTTTCCCTTAAAGGCGGCACATGAATTGGTATGACATTGAGCCTGAAAAACAGGTCTTCCCGGAACCGGCCTTCTTTAATTTCCGCTTCAAGATCTTTGTTGGATGAAGTGATCACACGCACATCCATGTGCAGGGTACGGCTGGCACCAATGCGCTGAAAGGTTTTGGACTCCAAGGCCCGCAGCATTTTGGCCTGAGTACTGATACTCATATCCCCTATTTCATCCAGAAACAGGGTGCCGCCGCCAGCCAATTCAAATTTGCCTCTGTTTTTTGCTGTGGCCCCCTCAAAGGCCCCTTTCTCATGGCCGAACAGTTCGGATTCCAGATGATCTTCGGGTATGGCTGCACAGTTGATAATAATAAAGGGGCCTTCTGGACGTCTACTGAACTGGTGAATGGTGCGGGCCACCATCTCCTTGCCCGTGCCGTTTTCACCCGTAATCAAAATGGAGGACTCTGTTGGCGCTGCCGTCATAATTTCGCCGTAAAGTTTCCGGACTGCCGGGCTTGTGCCGGTAATGGAATTTTTTTCAATGGCTTTTTTGCGAAGATATCGGTTCTCTTCCTCAAGCTTTCTGAAATTCAACGCATTGTTGATGGTAAGTATAACCTTGTCAATGGATAAAGGTTTTTCCAGAAAATCAAAGGCGCCGGATTTAGTGGCTTCCACAGCGGATTCAATGGAACCGTGGCCTGTGATCATGACCACCGGCAGACTGGGATGATGCTGTTTGATTTCTTTAAGGGTGTCAATGCCGTCCATGCCCGGCATCCAGATGTCCAGCAGCACAATGTCCGGGGAATGGGAATCAATTTTTTTCAGGGCTTCGTATCCATTGAATGCATGAATGACTTCGAATCCGTCATCGGAAAGAATCCCTTCCAGTGAATCAATAATGGTGGATTCGTCATCAACAATCAAAACGGCCGGGTACATAATCAAAGCTCCTTTCTATATATCGTGTTTGAAGGAAAAATCACGCACCTGCGGCGTTGCAGAAATATTCGCCTCCGGGGAACTTTTCGTCCAAACACGGGTTGTTGTTCAAACACTATCTGCCGGGTCCAACTTTTTGGTATTATTCATATTAGGGCTCCTCGACAGGCAGTTCAATGATAAACTTGGCGCCGTTGGGCTGATTATCCTGGACCCGAATCACGCCGTTATGATCTGAAATAATAGAGTTTACAATGGCAAGCCCAAGTCCCATGCCCGTTTTCTTGGTGGAAAAATAAGGTTCAAACAGCTTGGTCTTTTCCTTGTCTGAAATACCCTTTCCATTGTCTGCTATTTCAATGCGTACAATTTTAAGAATAGGGTCATAGGATAGGTCAATCACAATGGTGCCTTTTTTGTTTACGGCGTAAACCGCATTGTCGATCAGGTTAATAAAGGCCTGTTTCATGTGTTGATGATCCAGTTTCAAGGTCGGAATATTGTCCTTGAACCGGGTCTGGATATCCACCTGTTCCAACCCTTCCTTATACAGGGCAACGGTTTCAAAAATGATGTTTTCGATACGGGCCGAAGCAAAATTGGTATCTGGAAATTTGGCAAAGGTGGAAAACTGATTGACCAGATTCCGGATCAGATCCACATGTTCCACAATGGTGTCGGCACATCGGGTGAACACCTCATCATCAATTATTTTACCGTATTTACGTTTAAGACGCTGGGCAGACAGCTTAATGGGGGTTAACGGATTTTTTACCTCATGGGCAATGCGGCGGGCCACCTCCCGCCAGGCCACTAACCGCTGGGCTTTTTCAAGTTCGGTTACATCATCAAACACCAATACAGCCCCCAGATTTTGGCCGGTATCGTCTTTGAGCGCGGTATAATT
>DATFIL010000502.1:0-3182 GCA_035270145.1 Desulfobacter sp.
CGGCATGGCCGCCGGCAGAAGAATGGCAAATATGCCCCGGATGCGGTCCACCCCCATCATGGCCCCGGCCTGGAGAAGCAACGGGTTGACCTGGGCGGCCCCGGAGGCGGCATTCAGATAAATGGGAAAAAACGCGGCCAACGCCACCAGAAACACCGTGGTTTTCAGACCAATACCAAACCAGACCATTGCCAGTGGGAGCCAGGTGATACCGGGCACAGCTCTCAACCCGTTCACCGACGTGTTCAGCAGCCGTGCCGCAGCAGGGACCCGGCCGGACCAGACACCCAGCGTCAGTCCCAAGACCGTAAAACATTTTCTTTCGGAGAATATATTGATTTTAATGAAGATAGTAGCCAAAACAAGACCTCGATTTCAATACCCTTTACTAATCCTCATCCGTTAATTTGCTCTGCACAAAACGATACTGCAATAGACCCACTTATTTTTCAAGTGGATTAGTACCCGTTTGTGTCCCATATTTTATTTTTTGAGTCATCTTACTATAAATTGATTCCGGCACATCCAATAGGTATAAAATTTTTTTTTGTACCTCATTGAGCGGTGAAATCTGCTCAAAATGTTGCCCATTGGGCAAGTCTGTAATAAAAAAATCCAGGCCATTAAATGCTTCGAGGAGTAAATCAACAGAAGGCTTAGGCGTACTGCGTTTAGGATTTCCAGGGTAAATACCTTGCAGAGTGTCTTGATTTTCCTGTAATTTTCGATGAGCAACGAATTCAACAACCCCCATTGCACGCAAAGCGATCGTCAGTAGGCGTATCAGTCCGCAGGCATGATCATCTCGTTGCACGTATAATGGCGTAATGCCAAGACGTCGTCCTTTGAGACGAGCAAAATTGCGTTCAACGATATATTGATCCCGGTAGCTAATAACAACTTGAGTCAGAGAAAGCTTTTCAACGATTGAATTCGTGGCATACAGTCTCCATCCAAGACGTTTTTTTGTTTTTTCAATGGCATCGCTGTTTCTTGTTGTATGTATCTGATATCGTACTGTTGTCTCTACCCGTGCCGGTTTATCGCCGTAGGCACGAATATTTTTATGCAATTCCTGACACTCCCAAGCATATTCGATTAAGCCCTTGACTTTATAGCGCTTTAATATTTTTTCAGCAGCACTTTCCAACTCAGCTGCATCCTTATACACCTTCTTTCCAGGGCCTGGTGGTGGTGTCAGGTTCCGGATGGCTTCCTCAGCTTTTTCCAGACGAGTTTCCAGAGCTTTACTCTGGGCTACGGCATACCGGAACGACTGGACGCAGCAGATTCGTTCCGTCCATATAAGCGCTTCGCCATCAAGCTTGATTTTGCGTTCTATTGTGATCTCAAAGCCTTTGGCAAGGGCTTTGTTCGGGTCAGGATCTTCATTCTCGGTTGCCGGCTGATCCTGTGGTAAAAAGACATAGCTTATTTTATGTTTTCCGGATTCTAATTCTGACAGTGTGTTTTCCAATAATGCCGGTGTCTCCCCAGTCATTGGCAACGGCATCAAATAGCAGTTGTTATCACGGTCAATAACTGCACGGGTCTCTAATGCTCCCATTTTACTGTCGCCAATATAAAGGATACCTGACTTGCAAACAGTTTTATGGATGCGTTCGTATACAGGTAGATACAGTGGGTCATCGGCTTTTTCACCGGAAACCACATCGGTTGCGATGGGAAGCCCAAGGGGGTCAAGAGTTCCGATCATCAATTTGAACTGAGGCAAATAGGTGTTCTGTTTGGTACGTCCTATTTGAAAGAGAGGATGTTTTTCAGGGTCATGGTTTACTGTGGCCGTTGTGGCATCCAGGCGTATTTTTTCGACTGCCAGATCATAGGCTCGAATGGTATGCCGGGATATATATTGCTCAATTTTTGACCACAGCGTATCATCGTACAGTATTTTCAATATCCTTGCCAGGCGATCATCGGTAAAATCTTTCTCCGTAATTCTCTGGCCTGTTGCAGCCGTCAGAACAGAACAACGTCCTGCAACCCAGTCTTGAACCCTGCTCATACGGTGGTCACCTCTGCTTAATATGTACACCAGCCACACAGTCAGCAGCCACCCATGACTCAATCCCTCATGATTGGCGTGCGGCGTATAAAATTTATCAACAATATCAGGTAGCTTCAGTTTTAAAAGGATTGCTATCAGTAATGGAATATCATCAATTCGTTCATTTACTATAGATGGTCGCAACACTGAGCACAATGGCCCAGGATTCTGAGAAGCATCTGGAAACAGTGATCCGGAATCAAAAGAAGCCAAATATGAGGGGCGGCTAATAGGACTGTTCAGTATCCTGTTAATGAGGTCTTCAGATTGAATTTCTGTATTTGATTTTATACCTAATTGCATAAAAAATTCCTTAAGTATCAAAATAAAGGCTATCGATTTAAGCCGGAAAACCCTTTAAAAAAAGACTTCTCCGGAGTCCTCGGTTCATGAAACTTGGGTACTGCAAAACTCTTATCAGCGGGTCAAACTATCCCACGTTATGTCGGTAGCCAAAATAAATCAATTGAGAAATGAAAGGGGATCACTTAACCTAAATCCACCATCTAATGTGTTATTTAGCTGTTAATTCAAAAGGTTAACAAGGTTTATCTTTCACCAAATAGGTAAAAGATAAATGCAGTTAACTAATTGATTTTACATTGAAATCAGAAATTAGATGGTGGATCAGGGTTAATAAAGCATAAAACATTTTTGAAGGCCACCTTGAAATTGATTATTTTCTCATTTATAACAAAAAATATTGAGTGACTAAAGGAATTGTTATCGTTTCAATTGTTTGGTTTTTAAATTCTCTTATTTGCTATTCAAAATGATCGAACGCCAAGTTACTATTTGATAGAATTTTGTAACCTAGAAAATGGAGAATCTATGACAGACGCACACCGCATTCTAGTGGTAGACGATGAACTAAGCATGCGCCAGTTCCTGGAGATGCTTCTGTCCAAAAAAGGCTATACGGTCAACCTTGCCAAAAACGGCAAACAGGCCATAGGCAGCATTAAGCAGAAAAAATACGATCTGGTCCTCACCGATATCCGCTTAGGCGATATTACCGGCCTGGATGTGTTGCGGGCCGTAAAAAAAAGGCACCCGGATACCGTGGTGATCATGATCTCCGCCTATTCCACAACAGAAATCGCTGTGGAAGCAA
>DATFIL010000503.1:0-7538 GCA_035270145.1 Desulfobacter sp.
CAGGAAGATGGTGGTTTTATATTCCTGATTGATGGTTTTTATAATATTGAAAATTTGTTTGATGATGATCGGTGCAAGCCCCAGGGACGGTTCATCCAGCAGCAACAGCTTGGGTTTGCTCATGATGGCCCGGGAAATGGCAAGCATCTGCTGTTCGCCGCCGCTTAAGGTGCCGCCCTGCTGGTTCTTGCGTTCCGCCAGGATGGGAAACAGCTCAAACACATTTTTTAAGTCCTGCCGAATCTGATCTTTGTCCTTTCTAAGAAAGGTGCCCATGTCCAGATTTTCCATGACCGTGAGATAGGGAAAAATCCTGCGGCCTTCCGGTACCTGGCTGATGCCTAAGGCAGCAATCTGATCAGCCGGCATGCCGGTGATATCCCGGCCCTGGAATTCAATGGTGCCACTGGTGGCAGGTACCACCCCGCACAACGTCATCAGGGTTGTGGATTTTCCGGCACCGTTGGCACCGATCAGCGTGATGATTTCACCTTCCTGGACATCCATGCTGATATTTTTCAAGGCCTGAATATTGCCGTAATAGGTTTCTACATTTCTGATCTTAAGCATCTATCTCTTCTCCCAGGTAAGCCTTGATCACCACCGGATTATTCAGTATTTGGTCAGGGGTACCTTCGCCTATTTTTTTACCGTAATCCACCACAAAGATGTTTTCAGACAGGGACATGACCAGTTTCATATCATGTTCGATTAAAAGGATGGAGATCTGCTCTTCGTCTCTTAACTTCAGAATCAATTCGTTCAGGGCCTGGGTCTCTTTGGGGTTCATACCGGCCGCAGGTTCATCCAGAAGAAGTAGAAATGGATCCGTGGCCATGGCCCTGGCAATTTCCAGGCGCCGCTGGGCACCGTAAGGCAGGTTCAGCGCCAGTTCATCCACATATGTTTCAAGACCGATCTTTTTTAAGATCCCGTAGCTTTTATCTACGATAAACTGCTCTTCGGCCCGGGTGGTGGGGCCTCTGAAAATGGCGCCAAGGATACCGGCCTTTGTGACGGGGTAGCATCCAATCATTACATTTTCCAGAACCGTCATGGACGCAAAAAGCCGGATGTTCTGAAATGTCCGGGCCAGGCCCTTGCGGGTCACCAGGTTGGGTTTAAGCCCGTTGATTCGTTCTTTGGTGGCATCATCCCCGTTGGGCCGGACAAAAACATCTCCCCGGGTGGGGGTGTAAATACCTGTAATACAGTTAAAAAAAGTGGTTTTACCTGCACCGTTGGGACCGATCAGCGCGGCAATTTCCCCCTGGTTGATGCTCAGGTCCAGGCTGTTAATGGCCCGCAGCCCCCCGAAATTCATGGTCAGTTTTTTTACTTCCAAAATGGGTTTATTCATATTTATTCCGCAGTGGTGGGTCCATGTTCTTTGTAGTGGTATGTTTTTCTGACGTTTTCAATCAGTCCGCCGGGTTTAAAGACCATCATCAATACCAGGACAGCACCGAAAACAAGCATTCGGTATTCTGATACGGCCCGGAGATATTCAGGCAGAAGAATCAGCATCAAGGCACCGCAAATAACACCGGCAATGGAGCCCATGCCGCCCAGCACAACGGTACACAGGATTATGACCGATTCCCAGATGGTGAAACTGGCCGGATTCACAAATGTGGTTTTGGCGGCAAAGACCACGCCGGCCATACCGGCCCAGGTGGCACCCAAAGCAAAGGCGCGCAGTTTGGTCCCGGCCTTGTCAATACCCATGGCCTGGCAGGCAATTTCATCATCTTTCAATGCGATCCAGGCCCGCCCGATCCGGGAGTCCTGGAGACGGTTGATCACAAAGATAGTAAAAATAACCAGGGCGATAATAATATAATACAGGTAGACCGAATGCTGCTGGAGTGTCAGATCAAATCCGAACAAGCCGGGTTTGGGGATATTGGCAATGCCGCTGGGGCCCTTGGAAAATGCATTCCAGTTTTCAAGCACCAGACGGATGATTTCACCAAATCCCAGGGTAACAATGGCCAGGTAGTCCCCTCTCAGGCGAAGCACGGGATAGCCCAGAATAACGCCCATAATGGCACCTATAAGGCCCCCCAGGGGAAGTACCATCCAGAAGCTCATGCCGAAGTGCAGATTTAAAAGGGCATAGGCATAGGCACCCGAGGCAAAAAAGGCCACATACCCCAGATCCAGAAGACCTGCCAGCCCGATAACGATGTTGAGCCCTAACCCCAGCATCACATAAATCAATGCTGAAATCATGATGTTGGTCTGGTACAGGGAAAAGGTGTGGGGGAACGCCAGGGTGGCAATTATTAACAAAACTATGATGGGAACAAAAAACCGTCTTTCTGCCAGACGCCTTCTGATAGCAGTCGTTTTTTTATCCTGTGAACGTGTTTCTGTATTTTTTTCTTTGCGCCTATGCATAAAGCGCCACAGGGCGGAGAAGAAAAAAAAGGCAATGCCGATAAAGGCCATGTTCCACCAGCGCCACTCAATGGTTTTGGTCACGGTATTGACCTTGATCACCATGAGGGGAAAGGTCAGGAACATAAACCAGACCGCTGCAATGGTCGATTGTTTGAGTTCTTGTAACAGATTCATAATAATTAAACTTTTTTGGTTTCCGCGCGGCCCAGAATTCCGGAAGGTCTGAAAATCAGGATCAAAACCAGGAATAAAAAGGCAAATACATCTTCATAATCACTGGAAATATAACCGGTGAAAAAACTTTCAGTCCATCCCAGGACCAGGGAACCCAGGACAGCACCGGGAATGTTGCCGATGCCCCCTAAAACGGCTGCCACAAAGGCCTTGATGCCGGCAATAAATCCCATGTAAAAATTAATCTGACCGATGTGCGAAGCAATGAGCATACCGCCGATGGCAGCAGTGCCGGACCCGATGATAAAGGTAAAGGATATGACCCGGTTGACATTGATTCCAAGGAGCATGGCCATGGTCTTATCCTGGGAAGTGGCGCGCATGGCCTTGCCGATCTGGGTAAACTTGATCAGAAAGGTCAACCCGACCATGACAAGGACCGTGGTGACAATAATGGTAAACTCCGCGGCGGACATGATATGTGCATAGGGTTCCCAGAATTCAAAATCAGGGATCAGGCTGGGAAACGGCAAAAAATCGGATGTCTGTGCAAGCAACACATAATTTTGAAGAAACAAAGACATGCCGATGGCGCTGATCAGAGCGGACAGACGGGGGGCAGTTCGGAGGGGTTTATAGGCGATTTTCTCTATGGTATACCCGTAACAGCAGGCATAAAATACGGCTGCGGCCACGGCAATCAGCGTCACAGCCAAAGCAGGGAAGCCTAACATGGTCAGAACCGTGGATATGATAAGTGCGGTAAAGGCCCCAATCATATAGATTTCACCATGGGCAAAGTTAATCAGTTCGATAATGCCGTACACCATGGTGTAACCCAGAGCAATCAAGGCATAGATACTGCCCCGGGTCAATCCGCCCAGGAACAGTTTAAAAAAAAATTCAAAATCCATGAGCAACCTGTTTTATCAATGGGAATAATTAGTGCTAAAACGAATTACTTCTCTTCAATAAACTGACCATTGGTCACTTTGTATACGGAAAATCCGATGCCGGTGGCGTCACCATTTTCGTCAAACCGAATTTTTCCTAAAGGGGTCTCAACATATTCGGTTCTTAAAGCGTTAATCACCTTGTCATAATCGGTGGAACCGGCTTTTTCAATGGCGTTGAGCAGGGCCTGGGTCGCTGCATATGCCGCGTCAAAAAAAGCACCCGGATCAGAACCGAATTCATTCTGATGTTCTTCCTTTGCCATTTTGGCCATGGGATTGTCGGAAATGTCCTTGGGGCCTGTGGCATAGACACCTTCAGCATATTCCCCGGCAACTTTAATAAACGTCTCATCCTTTACACCGTCAGCACCTATAAACAGGGTATCCATTCTCTGTTTTCTCATCAGCGTCACGATCTTGGACGCTTCAGGATGGTAGCCCCCCCAGACGACCAGGTCTGGCTGCTGTCTTTCTAATTTGGTAACAATGGCGGAATAATCCACAGCACCCGGGGTAACCCCTTCAAACAGCAGAACATTCACACCGGCTTCCTCAAAGTATTTTTTTGCAAGTTCCGCCTGGCTCTTGCCGTAATCCCCTTTGTCATGCAGGATAACGACATTTTTAACTTTAAGGGTTTGGGTGGCAAACTTAACCTGGAGCTCGGCCTGTTTGGCGTCGTGGGGGATTGTCCTGAAAAAGTTGGGATAATCACCGGATAAAGTCAGGTCCGGATTGGTGGCAGACGGAGACATGGCAACAACGTTTGCTTCCTTGTAAATGCCCAGGGCTGCCTTGGTTGCCCCGGAGCAGATATGGCCCATGACAATGTCGACGCCGTCTGAAATCAGTTTAGTTGCTGTGTTTCCGGCCACTTCCGGTTTACAGACATCGTCTTCAATCAGCAGTTCCACCTGTTGGCCTAAAACACCGCCGTTGGCATTGATCTTTTCGACGACCAGCTTGGCAGCATTCACCGACGGGAGTCCATAGGATGCAAGATCTCCTGAATGTGCTCCGGCAACCCCAAGTTTAATTGTTTGCTCCGCTTCTTCTTTTTTGCCACAGGAAAAAATAAGGCAGACTGCCAATAGACAACCCATTGCAAATAAAATTTTTTTCATGTTTTCTTTCCTTTCTATGTTTGGTTAAGTAAGGTACGTTCTTTCCCCCAAGTTTCTTATTATAACGAGACCACTAGTACTGTCAATCGGGCGATGGGGTAAAAAAGAATATAGAAAGAAGAATAGAAAACTAGGTTTTTTCTTGACCCGATGCAAAGACGACCCTATGGTGATGCTGTAATACTAATTTCAGACGCTGTAACATTATTGGTCGGTATACTTGTGCAGCAAGGGATTTAAAATTTTTTAAATTTGGGAGCAAAAAAATAAATATGGGATTTACAATTGATCATTTTAATATCAACGTACTGAATCTGGAAGAAAGCATGGCTTTTTATGAAAAAGCACTCGGCCTCGTAGAGCTGAGAAGAAAAACGGCCACAGACGGTTCCTATATTATTGTATATTTAACGGATAATCAGTCTGCCAATAAACTGGAACTCACCTGGCTCAAAGACAGGAAAACGCCTTACGATCTCGGCGATGAAGAGTTTCACATCGCATTCAAAACAGATGATTTCGACGCAGCCCATGCCCTGCATGAGAAGATGGGGTGTATCTGCTATGAAAATAAGGATATGGGCATCTATTTTATCAATGATCCGGACGGGTATTGGCTTGAGGTTGTGCCTGTAAGATAGGGCCATACCGCTCAATCATTCCATCATGAGCCTATTGGAGGTAATCATGCCCAAAATTGAAGCGTTCGAAAAGTACAGTGAGGCGTATGACCAATGGTTTAATAATCACCCTGATCTCTATGCCGCTGAAATAGAAGCAATCCGCCGGCTTATCCCTTCCGCCGGAGCAGAGGGCATGGAAGTCGGCGTTGGTTCGGGGAAATTTGCGGTTCCGCTGGGGATTAAGGTCGGCGTTGAGCCTTCGGAAAAGATGGCAAGCATAGCAAAATTACAGGGCATCAACGTGTATTCCGGTGTTGCAGAAGATTTGCCCTTCTCTGATGGCCGATTTGATTTTGTTATGATGGTAACGACCATCTGCTTTGTTGATGACATCGTTAAATCTTTTAAAGAGGCTTTCCGGGTATTAAAGACCGATGGATTCATTCTCGTTGGATTTGTAGACAAAGAAAGCGAGCTTGGCAAACAGTATTCTGAAAAGAAAGAAAACAGCAAATTTTACAAAGATGCCACCTTTTTCTCCGTGCCGGAGGTGCTAAGCCATCTTAATGCATCAGGTTTTGTGATATCGAACGTTTTACAAACTCTTATCCCTGGCGAAAAACCCAATACCATTCTGGAAGGCTTCGGGAGAGGGGCTTTTGTTGTAATCAAGGGCACAAGAAAAACGGAATAAAAAGAGCAAGGCATTTAAATGGAAAATTCATTCGGACCTGATTATGCTTCCCTTATTGGTCCCAAAAGCAGGTTTTTGGACACCCCAGTGCTGTTCTAACTCTTTTCGGGTGGCTTTGGTCATGATTGCTCCCCACTGTCCGCCAGCTCCTTCTCGATCTGCTTGATACTGGGACAGATAGGGGTCCTTGAGTGATTCCCTGGCCAGATCGCTGCCCGGAGCCGGAAGGCGTTCGGCAAAATTTGGTAACAGCCTTGCCGGTACGTTCGAGAAGGCGGGTTTCGATGTTGATATTCAGGACATTGCGGGACCAGCCATGCTCAATGGCGGTTTTAATAATTTATACAAATTTTCATAAATTGCTCTCAATAATTATTGAAATTCATAATTGATATTAAATCTCCAAGAATTAAAGGCTTTTTAAAGCTAACAAAGTAGAATTAGGGTCGGAACGAAAAAAATACAGAGTCTTTACGCTTTTTTTTGGGCGAAAGAGATCAATCTAACCGAAGAAAATTGGAAAATCATTGTCGATATAAACCTCCAGAATCGGCCCCTGAATAGCTGTTGAGAAAACGCAACGACAAGATTAATATGGCCGCAGGCCTATCACTCAATAACAATTATACGCTCACACCAAAAGGCTATCGGATGAAAAATTTATAAGATTCGGTCAAATTGCAGTGAGGTTGGCTATAATTATAGCGCTGTTTCAATCAGATTAAGTTAAAACTTGAGTGCCGTAAGTGCGAAAGTAATGGCTGAAGATTATCTTTGTGGATACTTTGACTTCAAATTCTGGTAATCGAAGATAGCCCTACCAAGCACACCTAAATCTGCTAAGGTGGCAGCGCAATATTTGTTACGAGACGTGTGCCTGTCTCTATTGTTATAAAACTCTATTGCCACCTCCACACTACCTCTAACTTCGTTACGAATACTATAATCTGAAGCCATTCGGACTTTATTTCTACCAATATTGTTTGCGTGTTGATGTTTTTGAGTTATACGACCAAATCGGTTACCTTGTCGGAAATAAACCGTCGGGTAATTGAATTTGTTCCCAGTGTAACCAACGATATTCGATTTTACATAAAAAGTATCTTCATAACCTGACATGATTTCAAGCCTTTCATTAAGAGTTAAAACGTTAAAAGGACTTTTATGGGCCTAAGATTATTTAGGAAATTTGCTCTTGTAAAACAAGATATCATAATATCTTTCGAATTTATATCAGAAACTTTTATTCTCAATTATTCTTGCATTATTCATAAAACATCAAAAGTATTACGATACAGATGGTATCATTGAGAACAGATTCTCTTACAACAAATCTACAGAAATGAAGTAAATCAAAACCCCACATTAATGGTATGATTGCTGGGAGCCCACTCCTCCCAGTACCCCCACCACTACCAGAAATATTCTTGCCCATAACAAAAATCAGCATGGACAGCACTAACCCAACTAAAGCTCACCCCAGCGCCTTAGCCAAAGGATCATCACTTTTCAAAACAGTGCAGGATTCAGTTTCCTGGTCAAAAACGATAACAGCCTTGCC
>DATFIL010000504.1:0-2033 GCA_035270145.1 Desulfobacter sp.
TTGCTGTCCAAGAAACCAGCAATTCTAAATATGAAATTGTTTAGTTGAAAAATTCTCACAAAGACACTAAGACACAAAGATGTTTATTCGACTTTGTGCCTTTGAGGCTTTGTAAGACTCAATCATCGAGTGAGAAAATAAAATCAGAATTGCGGATTGCTTTGAACCCCGCAACTATGATAGATAAGCCTTCGATTTTACGCCTTTTTATACTTTTTGGAGATCTTAATGAATACAATAATTACACGCTTTCCGCCCTCCCCCACCGGCTATCTGCATATCGGCGGTGCCAGGACAGCACTTTTCAACTGGCTGTGGGCCAGAAAAAACGCAGGGCAGTTTGTGCTGCGTATAGAAGACACCGATGAAGCCCGTTCAACAAAAGCGTCCGTGGACGCCATCCTGGAATCCATGGAATGGCTGGGAATTGACTGGGATGACGGCCCCTATTTCCAGACCCGGCGCCATGATATTTACAGTGAACACATTGACCGTCTGGTTGAACAGGGCCATGCTTACTATTGCGACTGTACGCCCGAAGAGGTCAATGTCATGCGCGAAGAAGCCAAGGCCAAGGGACTTAAACCCATGTATAACGGCAAGTGCCGGAACCGCGGGCTTGAAAAGGGGAAAAACACCGTGGTACGGTTAAAAACCCCGGGCACAGGCGTCACCATTGTGGACGATATTGTCAAGGGCCGTACCGTTTTTCAGAATGCGGAAATGGATGATTTCATCATTCAGAGAAGTTCAGGTATGGCCATGTACAACCTTGCGGTGGTGGTGGATGACATTACCATGGGCATCAATACGATTATCCGGGGGGATGACCACCTGGTAAATACCCCTAAACAGATTCTGATTTACCAGGCATTGGGCGCGCCGTTGCCGGTGTTCGGCCATGTTCCCATGGTACTGGGATCGGATAAGGCCCGGCTGAGCAAACGTCATGGTGCCATGTCCGTGGGTGAATATAAAAAGATGGGATTTCTGGCTGATGCGCTGATCAATTATCTGGTCAGACTGGGATGGTCCCATGGCGACCAGGAATTTTTTGAACGCCGGGAGCTTATTGAAAAGTTCGATCTCGAGCATCTTGGCCGTTCCGCAGGCATGTTTGACATGGATAAACTGTACGCCCTGAACGCCAAACACATCCAGAAAAAGAAACCCATAGAATTAGGGGACGACCTTTTACCCCACCTGGCAGACCTTGGTATTGACGCTCAGAATGATGCCTTTACCCAGGGGGTGATCGAAACGCTTCAACCCAGAAGCAAAACCCTTGTGGAAATGGCCCAGGGCGCGGCTTTTTATTACAGGGATGAAATTGAGTTTGAGGCGAAGGCGGCCAAAAAGTTTCTTAAACCCGAAACCCAGGATCTTTTAAACAAATGCGCCGATGCCTTTGACGGTCTTGGGGACGACTTCAGCCAGGGAGCCCAGGAAGAGGTATTTAAACAGATCATGGAAGAGACAGGGCTCGGGTTTGGAAAAATTGCCCAGCCACTGCGGGTGGCGGTCACCGGTACAACGGTGAGCCCCGGCATATTTGAAATGTTTATCGCCCTTGGAAAAGAAAAAACCGTCCAACGGATCAGAAAAGCGGCACAATTTTGTGCGGCCCAGGGTTAAGGAACGAAGCGCGGTAGGGTGGACACGCTTTTTGTGCCCACCCTACCCGGCTACCCGGCTCATTAACGTCCAAGGGCTTTTTTCTTATACCCTTTGGGAATTGAGAATATGCTGGAAGGCGCTTTACCTTCTTGAATTTCCAAAAGCGCCACCGAGGTTTTCATCTCCTGTCCCATCATATTCATGGTTGTTTCATTAAGAACATGAACACCCTTTATTTTTTTCATTTCACGCACCATCTTATCAATCGATTGTTGCATACCCGGCTGGTTTGCAAGCATTGATGCGGTAAATCTGGCATAAATATCCGGATCTACGTTGATGTCCGTTGTTGCCCAAATTACGGATTTATTTGTTCCCATCCCCATTTCCATAGTCTGGATATATTTTTGACAATT
>DATFIL010000505.1:0-6232 GCA_035270145.1 Desulfobacter sp.
TGTTTTTTTTCGTCCAAAAGCTCCTTGATCCGCAAGCCATGAACCTCGCTCATGACAAAGTCAAAATAACCCATGCCTTCGGGGCGATTTTTCTGGGTCAGGTAAATGTCCCGGTATCCCTGCTCCAGAACGCCGAGCAAGGCGTCATGGGCATTCAAGTCCATGCCAAGGCTTTCCCACATGGGGGTATAATCTTCGCTCATTGTATTCTCCTTTTTTATGACTTCTTTTTATAAAGCTTAATTCACGCTAAAAGGTTCTAATATAAGGAGGGCAGGTGTTTGAATCAAAGCGAAAATATAAATAGAAAAGGTAGAATCGAATTGATGTTTTCGATAGGGATATGGGGGGGGAAAACTATTATCTTTACTGCTTGCTTTTTCTTGCTCTTGCTCTTAATCGTGCTCTTGCTCGAAGTGTTATTTCGAGCAAGAGCACGAGCAAGATTAAGAGCAAGATATTGCTGGTCACAAAATGCATTGATTATTCTTGTGATTCAGGGAGATTAACTTCGACCAGATCCGGACCCAGATAGATGCGTTCAGTTTCATCAAGTACACCTAAAGCAAGGGCAATCAGTGTCCATAGATGAATGGTATGGTATTTACATTCATAGTGATCCGCAAGTTTATGAATTTGATCGTGGCAGTTGTGACAGGGTGTAACGCAGTAGTCGGCAGCGGTGGCCAGGATCTGGTCTTTTTTGATTTCACCGTATTTCAAACGTTCTTCGTTATAGCCGGATTGAAGGTATCCGCCGCCGCCGCCGCAACAGAAATTGTTGGAACGGTTCGGAACCATATCAATGAAATTTTCTTCGCCAACACAGGTTTTGATAACAAAGCGTAAATCATCGGCCAAGGGGTCACCAAAGCTTTTCCGAACCTGTTGACAGGGGTCCTGGCACGTAAATTTGATTTTTAAGTCTTTGTTCCAGTCGGAATTGGGTTTCAATTTGCCTTCCCGTATCCATTTGGCATAATATGGAACAATGGGTGCAATTTCAAGACCGGTCTTATCTATATTGTATTTTTGCTGGCCCTTCCATATGGCATAGGTGGCGTGGCCGCATTCGGTGTTTAAATACACCTTACAACCCAGCTCCTTGGCAGATTCAATGGAGTTTCTTGCGGTTTTTTCCCAGCTTTCATCATCTGCAAGGAACATGCAGTAATTTTCTCCACCCCAGCCCCGTGTGGCGTAGGTCCAGTCTGCACCGACAATATGCAGAATTTTCCACAACGGAACCATCTCCTCGGGTTCCGTGCCTGGTTCACGGGAATTTTGGCTTAGAAAAAAATGAGCACCTTCTTTATTGACCGGCGCTTTAAGATCTTCCCAGCCCGGCTGGTCTTCACGAACTTCGTCAAGAATGTCCCCAACCACCCATTCAAAGTCCTCTTCAGAGATACCCATAGCGCTGCCACAGCTATTTCTCATGGCCATGTCACAGGAGCCTATAATGCCTTTGGGTCTTTCTTCCCGGGGCCATGAACTCCGGGCCTCAAACACCATTGCCGCGATGTCAATATTCATCGGGCAGACATAAACACACCGCTGGCACTGGGAGCACAGCCATACCCATGGGTGCTTGTTCAGTTCCTCGTCCATGCCCAGAGCCACCATCCTGACAAACTTACGCGGATCCATATCTCTAAGGCCGGTTGCCGGACAACCGGAAGCGCATACACCGCATGTCAGGCACATATTGAGGTTGACGCCATTCGGCAGTTTGTCCATCAATCTTTTTTTAAACGCTGCCTCTCTTCCTTTATCAAGTTTTACTGCCTCGGTCATAATGTTCTCCTTTGAAAGGTTTTTTAAAATTTCAGATGATTGCCTAACACTCGATCATCAAGTTTTTAGGGAATTTGTTCAAATTCAAGGCGGAAATAATTTTTAACCGGAGGAATATACAACATATTTTGAGGATTAAAAATTTTTTCCAACGCCGAAGTTGGGCAAATTAACAAAAACTTGATCATCGAGTAACAGTCAGCGTATCAACCGGCCACGAGCCCGCAGAATACTTTTCTCAAGCATTGCTGGGGAATGGGTCTCAGGTATTGATCGTCAAAATCAAATTTTTGGTCCGGCGATCGAACTGTTTGAAAATCAGAGGGTTTCGGGTTATCCCGAATGGTGAAGGTGGTCATGTTGATTTCAGTATTCCGGGGCTGTTTTTTTGAATTATTCTTCAACCAGGCATCACAGCTTTCGTGATCGCCCACATGCATGACGTAAATGCTTTGGTTGGTGCGGATACAGATCAGACGGTATCCTGAACCAAGATCATATTTCCAGGAATTTTTCACCCGGGCATCTGAACGTGCCCTGAACAGTCCGGACGCCTGGGATGCCCGGCCTTTAATCATGGCCTCAATGACTTTTTCGGCACGGCTTGCAGCAATGGATGGGGCATTGGCCAAGCCTTTCATTGCCGTAAGCTGTCTTTCCAATTTGGGATGAAGGTGAACTTTGTCAGCCATACTGATACCCTTTCGGTTAACCACCGCATGTCCCGCCGCTGCAGCCCGTACATCCGCCTGTCGGTTTCAGGCCGGATTCAAGACGAAAGCCGGTTCCTGCGAAATCAATATCCACTGGACCTGCCTTTTCCAAAAGATCCTTATCCATGATGTATTCCACATCATCAAAGGTAAATACGGCATCCGTTTCTTTTTTTTCATCCAAAGCCATGGCAAGGCTTGGTCCGGCACATCCGGCGCTGTTAAGAAAGATTCTGATGGGCTCAATTTCTTTGCCTTCAAAGTACATCCTGACCTGTTCCTGGGCAGGTTTACTGACATTGATCATATGATTAACTCCTTTAAATTCTAAAATTGGCCGGTTGTTTTTTTATTTTTCAACCTAGAGCAGAAACGATTTAAGACCTATATAAAATAAGGGGGTTTGGCAAATTGAAAATCCTTATGTGCTTGCATGCCCATTATCGGGATATTCAATTTTTCGCATCAGGGGGGAGGTGTCAGATGTGGGGTGTCTAAAAACGGCAAAAAGTCTTTCCCGATTTTTGGGCACATAAATTTTTACCACGAAGAGCACGAAGGGCACGAAGGATGATTATATCCAAAGGTTTTGTTCTTCGTGTCCTTTCCTTCATGCGCTTCATGGTTTTAAAAATTAAAGCTGTTAAAATTGGGTACAAATATTTTGTTAAACACCTGCCGCTTGAAATGCCGCACTGACAATGGTCTGAGCCTCTTGCTGAATACGCTGCAGATGTGCCTTGTCTTTGAAGCTTTCGGTGTAAATTTTATAAATATCTTCGGTGCCGGATGGTCGGGCGGCGAACCAGCCGTTTTCCGTGACCACTTTTAGGCCCCCCAAAGGGGCTTGATTGCCCGGTGCGCGGGTATGTTTGGCGAGGATCGGCTCTCCGGCCAGTTCCCTGGCGGTAATTGTTTCGGGGGAGAGTTTCGTTAAAACCGCCTTTTGTTCGGCAGTTGCCGGGGCATCAATACGCTCATAAACACAAGTACCAAATTGTTCCTCGAGCGACGTGTATATTTCACCCGGATCTTTGCCGGTTCCGGCCATGATTTCAGCGGCTAAAAGATCCATGATAATGCCGTCCTTATCCGTGGTCCACACCGAGCCGTCCCGGCGAAGGAACGACGCTCCGGCGCTTTCTTCGCCGCCGAAACCGATTTCAGCACTCATCAGTCCATCCACGAACCATTTAAAGCCCACGGGCACTTCAGACAACGTTCTCCCAAGATGCGCCGTCACCCGGTCGATCATCGAGGTGGATACCAGTGTTTTACCCACGGCGGCCGATTGACGCCAGTCGGGTCTGTTTTGAAACAGATACCATATCGCCACAGATAGATAATGATTGGGATTGAGCAGTCCGGCGCTTTTGGTGACAATCCCATGGCGATCGACATCCGTATCATTGCCAAAAGCGATGTCAAATTTGTCTTTGAGTTTGATCAGCCCTTGCATGGCAAAGGGTGAAGAACAGTCCATGCGGATTTTACCGTCTTTGTCCAGGGGCATGAACGCAAAGGTAGAATCCACGAACGGGTTGATGATCTCAAGGGAAAGCCCATAGCGTTCGGCAATGGGTGCCCAGTAGTGTACGGCGGCCCCTCCCAGGGGATCCACACCAAGCTTGAGCCCGGATCCGGCGATCACCTCCATGTCGACCACGTTGGCAAGATCCGCCACATAGGGGGTTATGTAGTCATATTCGTGGGTCGTATCGGCTTTGAGCGCTTTTTCAAAAAGCATTCGTTTGACCTGATCCGGACCATTTTCCAGGATTTCGTTAGCCCTGTCAGCAATGCGCTGGGTGATCTCATTGCCCGCCGGCCCGCCATGGGGAGGATTGTATTTGAACCCGCCATCTTCAGGGGGATTATGGGAGGGGGTGATGACCACACCATCGGCCAGGCCTCGCTGCCGGTTTTGATTGAAGGTCAAGATGGCATGCGAAATGACCGGTGTGGGCGTATAGCCCAGCCCCTTGGGAATCATGACGGTCACACCGGCAGCGGCAAAGACTTCGAGTGCAGTGGCCAGGGCCGGTTCTGACAGGGCATGGGTATCCATACCCATGAAAAGCGGCCCATCGATATGTTGGGATGTTCGATATTCACACAGGGCCTGGCTGATAGCCAGAATGTGATCTTGGTTGAAACTGTTTTTCAGTGATGAGCCCCGGTGGCCCGATGTTCCGAAAACGACTTGCTGGGTCGGCTTGGAAACGTCCGGTTGATGGGTGTAGTAGGATGAAACGAGCCTTGGAATGTTGGCCAGCACAGATTTCGGTGCTACTTCTCCGGCGAGTGGGTGAATTTTCATGTTGGCGTGCTCCTGTAGGTTTCAAGTTTTTTTAATATCATTGATCGTCAAACGGATATTGATTTCACTCGATGATCGAGTTTTTGTTAAGGAACGAGTCCGAAATAGTTTAACCCGGGAGCGCAGGCGTCCCGGATATATCAAAATGGGCAAGTTATTTAAGAGTCGTTCCTTAATAGCTGCCGGTACGAAGTTTTTCCCAATACTTTTGATAAATTTCAATGGCCTGTCCCACGTCATTCTGGAACTCCCCTTGTTGGATGACCTTCGCGTCAGGAAAAATGGTCCGGTTGCTGCTGATGTTTGAATCCAGCAGGGCAATGGCCGGCTTCACCGGGGTGGGGTACCCGTATTCTTCAACACAGGCCTTGGCCACGTCAGGGTTCATCATGAAATTGATAAACGCATGGGCGCCTTTGGGGTTTCTGGCCCCCTGGGGGATGACAAAGCTGTCCACCCAGAAGCTTGCGCCTTCTTTGGGATATACATACTGGATTGCCGGGTTTTCTTTTTGGGCCATCCAGGCTTCGCCATTCCAAATCATGCCGATGCTGACCTCGCCTGCCAGAAAGGGCAGTCTCGGGGAGTCGGAGTTGAAGAGCAGCACATTGGGCATCAAATCCTTAAGCAACAGGTAGGCCTGTTTAATTTCCCCGGGCTCCGTGGTGTTGCCGGAAAACCCCTTAATGCGCAGCGCCATGTGAAACACTTCCCGCAAATCGTCCTGGAGCAGCAGTTTGCCTTTAAATTCGGGTTTCCACAGATCCTTCCAGGATGTGATCTGTTCTTTGGGAATATCGTCGGTGTTCACGGCAATGCCGGTGGATCCCCACATATAGGGAATGGAGTAGTTGTTGTCTGGATCATAATCCTTGTTTAAAATTTCCGGATCAAGGTTTTTCATATTGGGTAAAAGGGTGTGGTCCAGTTTCATAAGCATGCCTTCCCTGCCCATCTTTGAAACAAAATAGGTTGAGGGAACAGCCACATCATACCCGTCTTTTTTAATCAGCTTGAGTTTGGCATACATGGTCTCATTGCTGTCATAGGTGCTGTAAACCACTTCAATACCTGTCTTTTGGGTAAATTGTGCAAGCACTGATTCGGGCAGATATTCTGTCCAGTTGTAGACATAAATTTTTTCTGCGGCCTGGGCCTGGGTTGCGGCAAACAGCACGACAGCAAGAATAATAAGGGATTTAAATAAAGGTTTCATGCGATTTTTTTCTCCTTTAAGGGGCTTGGAAAACATAAATGTTACAAATTTTACGCCGAATTTTTTATTCGTATTCAAGGCGCGGTTTAGGGCGTATATTAAAATATGTGCCCTTAAGTCGCAACGAAGAATACGGATAAAAAGGCAAGCAAAATGTGGGATTTATTTTTTGCGATCCCCTATCAT
>DATFIL010000506.1:0-6436 GCA_035270145.1 Desulfobacter sp.
GGAAGATTTTATTCGAAATGTTTACATGACCCATGAAGCGGATCAGTATAAAACACATATAAATAACATGATCACATCTTTTAGCTGGGCCAACAAGTCGGGCTATTTTTATATTATATCCGGAGACGGTACTTTCAAACACCACGGTGGGAGGCCGGAAATAGTCGGCACAAATATTTATTCCCTGAAAAAAAAGTTCCCTGATTTCATAAAATTTCTTGAAGAAGTAAAAACCAGCGGATCTGCTATGAAAAAGTATATGTACTATAAACCGGGCGAGGGGGACAAATTATACAAAAAGCTCGGGTATGCCGTATACAACAAAGCATTTGATATCATTATCGGCACGGGATACTACATGGAAAGTCTGAATGAACAAGGTAAACAGGAAATCCTGGAATTTATTGCCGGAGACAGGTTCGGCTATCAGGATTATGGCTACTTCTGGATATTTTCAACAGATTATAAAACAATTTTTCACATTGATCCCAATATCTATCATACGGATCTGAAAACATTCCGCGGCGCAAACAACAAACTGGTCATCAAGGAGTTTGTTGACATTGCAACATCCAAAGGCAGCGGCTTCAGCACGTATTACTGGGAAATTCCCGGACTGGACATCGTGGCAGAAAAAATATCGTATCTGGTATATATTTCCGACTGGGATTGGATTGTGGGATCTGGGTTTTATTTTGAAAATTTTTATGAACTTGTGGGAACGGTGGAGGGAATAAGCAGCTCACTTCTCCGACAGGAAATAATAAAAAACAGCCTGATTATCATCTCTCTTTTTGTCCTTACGCTGATGGTGTCTCTTTTTGTTTACAAAAGAATCCGAAAAATTGAGTCTGAGCAGAAAAAATTCCTCAGTGAGTTGCTGCAGTACCAAACAGTGATCGACAAAAGCGCAATCGTCAGTATTACTGATCTGAAGGGTAATATTATTCATGTAAATGATGAAATGTGTGAGGTCACAGGGTTTAATAAAGACGAATTACTGAATGCGACCCACAATCAACTCAGCCATCCGGACAACCCGGCCTCAACCTACCAGGACCTGTGGACGACCATTACAAAAGGAGAAACCTGGCGTGGGATCTTTAAAAATCTCAAAAAAGACGGTGGGTATTATTTTCAGAAATCGACCATCGTGCCGTTTAAAGATAAAAATGGCGAAGTGATTAAATATATTTCAATCAGCCATGATGTTACCGAAGTGTTTGAAAACAAATCCCAGCTTCAAAAATACCTCAATTATGACACGTTGACCGAGTTGAACAACAGAAACAGTCTGCTCATGGAAATAAAAAAAGCCAAATCTGCAGACCTTGCTATCATTGATATAGACGATTTTCATAAAATAAATGAAACATACGGGATGAAGACCGGAGACGAGCTGCTCAAACTATTTGCTTCAAGGCTTTGTAATCATATACATCTGTACCGCTATTTTATCTACAGGCTGCACTCTGATGTATTTGCCGTATTTTCCACCCAAAGTGATAAAAATCTTTTTATCATCGATGTTGAAACAGCACTTAAGGATATTGTTAAAGAGACCTTCATCATCGGGGACAAGGAGCTGATGATCAGTGCCATCACAGGTTACGCGCATGGCTCAGATAATATTATGGCCCATGCAGATGCGGCTTTACAGTTTGCAAAAGCAAACAATATCGCTCATTACGCCTATGATCCTTTAAAAGTGGATAACAGCAAGATATATGAACAGAATATCCGGATTGTAAAAATGCTCAGCAGTGCCATTGATCAAGACCGTGTCGTGCCGTTTTTCCAGCCGATCACAGGTGCCGGCAGACCAAAATTTGAAAGCCTGATGCGTATCAAGAACACGGATGGCAGCATCATCTCTCCGGAACAGTTCCTTGATATCAGCAAACAGACCCGGTTTTATCCGGCGCTGACCAAAATCATGGTAAAAAAGACCATAGACACATTTGTCGACGATGACAGTCGGTTCAGTATCAATATTTCGACGGAGGATCTCCTGAATAGCGAGACCATGGCCTTTATTTATGACTATGCGCTTGATAAAAACGTCATGTCACGCATGATACTTGAACTTGTGGAGTCGGAATGTCTGTCTTCCTACACCGGTGCAACAGATATTCTTCACAGATTTAAAAATACCGGCGCAAAAATTGCCATTGATGATTTTGGCACAGGATACTCCAACTTTGATTATCTGCTGAAAATCAAAGCAGACTATATCAAAATTGACGGCAGCATCATCAAACTGATCACCAAAGATGAGCGGGCCGTTGATGTTGTTAATTCCATTGTCTCTTATGCAAACAAGCTTAAAATGAAAACCATTGCAGAATTCATCTCCAGTGAGGCGCTTTCAGCCAAGACAAAAGCCCTTGGGGTCAATTATCAACAGGGGTTTTACCATGGCAAACCCGAGCCGGTCCCTGATAAAACGATTTTCTAATCCTTTTTAAAGACCATGGCCTTAACCTGGGGTGTCTAAAATGCTGTTCCCTTTCTGAACCTCCTGCCACAATTGTGCGTAAGATGCCACGGCACCTTGTTTTCCGGCATAGGACAGGGCCGGGGCCCTGTGAACGCCCATGCGCTCGATATGTGTGGAAAAAGGTATCCAGGTGTTCAGCACCTGTTTATTTCCGGCACGGATCTCTTCCATGATCTCAAGGTGCAGGGATTTACTCTGCTGGACCATGGAAAAAAACGGGAAGATTTTGGATGACTTATAGCCCTGTTTTTTAAAAAATTCATATAGTTGTTCCAGGGTTCTTTGGGACAGGGTCGTGGGGATCACCGGTACGACAATACAGTCCGCCACTTTGAAAATATTTTCCGAAAGCAAAGAAATATTGGGGGGACAGTCCAAAAGAACAATATCATATTCGCCATCAACCGGCTTCAACGCTTTGTTCAGCCTGGAGCGGCTCTTTTTCATCCGGGACAAAAAAATATCAAAACCCCTGAAACTCATGTTGGCCGGCAAAAGGTCCAGATTATGAAAATCACTTTCTCTGATGGCATTTGTAAATTTTTTCGTACCTTCAAAAAAGGTATTACTTTTCAATTTTTCGGATGGTTTCACACGAAAATAAAACCCTGAGGCCCCCTGGGGATCAAGGTCGCACAAAAGTGTCCGGTTACCGCTTAACGCACTGGCATATGCCAGGTTGACCGAGGCAGCGGTTTTGCCCACACCGCCTTTGTTGGAATAACAAGCTATAAGTTTCACGAAATAATATCTCCTTATGAATCAACCCGGGTGTTGGCTTGTTTCGTCGTTGTATTTTTTAACGCAAACAGGGCGTTAAACGCATCCTGTGTATCCGGACTGTAAAATCGAGACAGGTTTTCAATAATCATCCTGCGTTCTTCCAGCTGTTTGCGATAAAGCATGGCCGTCAACGCCCCGATGCTTTCGGCCAGGGCCTTGGCATTGGGAGCGGTGCTCGGGTAACGGTCAAGGCACTGGGCCAGGGTGTTCTGCTGGACAGACTGGTCATTGAAATTTCCCAGATGCGCCTGCAATCCTTTAAGGGTTTTAAGCAGGCGTTTTACCTGCTTGACATTAAATAAAGGTTGGGCCGATTCAATCAGGTACCGCAATTTTTTGCACTGGATGCGCAGTTCATGAATGGACTCATCCGGGGTCTTATCGGTTATATTCCCGGCAAGCTTGCACACCTTTTTATATCGTTTCAAAACCAAATCTGCAGCAAAGGCCTTGGACGGGGCATCAGCCTTGGGGCCTTTGGGCAAGGCTTTAGGATTTTCAAATAATTTCTGAATGGATTTTATCTGTTTTTTGTAGGCCTTGGATTCAAGCATGGCCTTAACCTTTCCAAAGGCCTCATCCCGGTCCTGCTGCAGCAGTTCAAAAAGGACTTCAAGGCCGGGGTGGGCATGGGGAGGAACCAGAGCAAAATAATCGTCCTTGGATAACAGGTAAACATCCCGGTCCCGCATCAGGTTGGTATCCTGCATAATATCCTTGAAGTCCTGCTTCAACCGATCAAGGGTTTCAGTGGCCACCACGCCTTTGAACAGGGTGAGCACGGAGCGCACCTTGCGCAGACTGACCCGCCACTGGTGAAGAAATTCGGTGTCCAGATCATCAATAAGCCCGGGTTCGTTGCGGCGTGTTACCTGCAAAAAGGTCTGAACAATCGTACAAAGGCTTTTCCTGGCAGGCGCATTTTCAGACAGACGAATCGCCGGCTTGGATGTATAATCTGAAAACCTGAGATTAAGCACTTCTGCCGGAAGCCTATCTTTATGTTTTTCCACTTTCTTCAAAATGTCGCAGATTAAGGTATGGCTGTCGGTATAACCACGCATGGGGCGGGTCCGCAGCCAGGACCAGGTATTTTCCCCACGGCTCAAAGTGACCGATTCAACGCGGCAGCAGGTTTTTTCCTCGTCATCCAGCAGGCGTAATGTATCCCGGATGATGGCCACCTGACCTACCGGTGTAAATACCCGCAAAGGTGATAGATCCAAAAGCAGATCCCTGACAGGACCCTGGGGAAGATCCCGGGCAAACTGCCATTCAGATTCCGGCGCAGCCTGTGCCATGACATCCCCGGACCAGCAGATCCTGACCAGATCGGATTCCGTCTGGATTAAAAGGGCATCCGACTTGTGAACCGCTGCATCAAAGGTATCCAGAACAGTCCCCTCTTCGGGCTCACATGCATTGGCTGCCAGGGTCATGTTTGCATTTTTTAGTATGGCATTTATCTTTTTAATATTAATGCCGGCCGACAGCATAAACGTTTGTGAAGCAGGAAGATTCATTGTTTTGATTTTTCCTTGTTCTTTTCAATGTATTCATGAATCAGGTTTTCAATAATGGCCTGAACGCTGGTCTCTTTTTCAATGGCAAGAATTTTAAGCGCCTTGAGTACTTTTTTCTCAAGCCTGAGGGAAGTATTCACCTTTTTGGTTTTTACCATGTTAGGTCCTTGTTAGTCTTTGTTTTACCCCTTGATATAATGACGTCATCCAATTAAGATGTCAACCATTATGGATTCAATGACAAGATACGCCGCCATCGACATCGGTTCAAATGCCGTCCGCCTGCTTTTAGCCATGGTATCGGAAGAAGAGTTTGGCCTTCGGGTTAAAAAAATCTCCTGGATGCGCATGCCCATCCGCCTGGGTGAAGATGCCTTTTTACAGGGCACGATCTCGGATGAACGGGCTTGCAAACTGACAAAAACCATGGACGGTTTTGCAAACCTGATTAATGCGTACCAGCCTGTGGCGCTCAAGGCCTGTGCCACGTCAGCCATGCGGAGTGCCCAAAACGGCCGGCAGATATGCCGCACAATCAGGGAACAGACCGGAATAAACATTGAAATTATTAACGGTAGACAGGAAGCCCGCTACCTTTTCCAGAACCGCCACAAAATAATGACGTCATCGGAAAAAGCAGCCTTGTTTATAGATGTGGGGGGCGGGAGCACGGAAATCACGTTATTCTGCGACGGCAGGGTCCAGGCCAGTCGTTCCTTCAATCTGGGCACCATCCGTCTGCTCAACAATCGTGCCCGGCAGCAGGACTGGGATCTTATGAAATCCTGGTTAAAAACAATTACCCGGGGGCACACGTCTGTGGAGGCCATTGGCAGTGGTGGTAACATCAACAAACTGTTTAAGCTGGCCAAGGGTCGTCCCGGAACATGGGTGACGCGAAAAAAAATAAAAAAAATCCGAAATGAACTGGCTGATTATGAGCTGGAAGAACGGATGAGACGATTTAACTTGAAACCGGACCGGGCAGACGTCATTATTCCGGGTGCATGGATCTATATTAAAGCCATGTCCTGGGGCCGGTGCAAAAAAGTCCATGTCCCCATGCAGGGACTTGCCGACGGCATGGTCCGGGTGTTGCACGACCAAAGAATACAGGCGCAGTCCATGGAAACACACATGCATACGCCCGCAATTGAACATGTACAGACTAAGGCCAAAGCCATAGCCCAAGAAAAAAATTACATCCTAGCCTAAACAAAAACCCATTTTTGAACGAAAAGGTGCCCGGATGCAAGGCGCATCCGGGCACCTTTTCGTTCCACTCGATCTTCGAATCCCAACATTAGCTACAGCACGTTCCGCTACCGCACCCCTGGCAGCCGGCAGGCGGTTTTAAGCTGGATTCAAGGCGAAAGCCTGTACCTGCAAAATCTACGTCCACAGGAGTTGCTTTTTCCATCAGATCCTTATCCATGATGTATTCCACACCATCAAAGGTAAACACGGCATCCGTCTCTTTTTTCTCGTCCAAAGCCATGGCAAGGCTTGGCCCGCCGCAGCCGTCTCCATTGAGAAGAATTCTGATGGGTGTAATTTCTTTGCCCTCAAAATAGAGTTTAACCTGTTCCTGGGCAGGCTTGGTAACATTTATCATATTTAATCTTTCCGA
>DATFIL010000507.1:0-5256 GCA_035270145.1 Desulfobacter sp.
CAGCAGGGACAACTCGCGGTAGGCCCGGGCATGACGGGTCAGATCATCATATACAATCAGGACATCTTTTCCCTGGTGCATGAAATGTTCGGCCATGGCCGTGGCCGTATAAGGGGCCATAAACTGCAGGCCCGGCGGATCTTCTTCCGTGGAAACCACGGCAAAGGAATAAGACATGGCATCTCTTTTCTTGAGTTCGGCAATGACCTTGGCAAGTGCGGATCCCCGCTTGCCGATACCGCAGTAGATGCAGATCACATCCTTTCCCTTCTGGTTGGCGATGGTATCCAGCGCAATGGCGGTTTTTCCGGTCTGCCGGTCCCCCAGTATCAGTTCTCGCTGTCCTCTGCCGATGGGGATCAATGTATCGATGACGGTGATGCCTGTCTGCAAAGGGGTGTCCACCGGGGCCCGGTCCATGATTTCCGGGGCCGGCTGTTCCACCGGCACAAGGGATGTCCCTGAAAGGGATGCTTTGCCGTCAAGGGGTTTTCCCCTTGCATCCACCACCCGGCCGATAAGTGCGTCCCCCGTGGGAACGGACATCACCTTTTCCGTGCGGTTCACCTCGTCGCCGGCACGCAGGGTATCGGTTTCATCCAGCATGATCACCCCAATGACGTCCATGTCCAGATCAAATGCCATGCCATATGCATTCGGCGGACACACCAGCAGCTCCTCGGACTGTACGCCCTTGAGACCCGCCACGGTTATGATGCCCGAACTGATGGATGCAATGCGGCCAAAATCGCGCGCATGCAGTGCAGGATTATGGCTGTCCAGTATGGCGGCCATGGTTGATACAAAATTATCCATGACCTGTGCTAATTCATTGTTTTTCCGGTTCATGATCTTTTCTTTCAATGGCCTGATCCATCTGTTTTTCCAGGGCGCCGACATAATCGTGGGCATGCCAGGTCATTTTTTTGCCGCCGGCGGCAACTGCAATCCCGAACACCAGTTCCGGTCTGACCTCAAATGCAATATTTCCCAAATTCGGCAGCTTTTGTGACAATGCTTTTTGAATGGATTTCTGCTGGTTTTCGGACAGTTCAAATCCCGTGGTCACCTGCGGCTTTGTTTCCGCCTTTTGCGGCAGATCTTCTTTGTCCAGTTCTTCAAACCGGGACAAAAACTTTTTCACTGCCTGGTCCTGGACCCGGGTATCAGCCAGATGGGACAGGGTTTTTTCCACCGTATCAAATATAAGACGGGCCGCCTTTTTTTGAAAACTGTCAAAAAAAGAGGCTTTTTCCTGTTCCAGTACTTTGCGCCACTGTTTTTTCAACCCGTCCACTTCCTCTTGGGCCTCTTGGATCAAAGATTCCCGCCGTTCTTTGGCTTCTTTGTCCGCCTCTTTCAACCTGGCATCCCAGTCATCTTTCAAAGCTTGTGTCTTTTTTTCAAAGGTCTTTTGGGTCTCTTGTGCAGCCGCTTTTTGTTCCGCTGCCTTGTCAAAGCGTTCTTTGATATTATTTTCCCGCTGGTCCATGGCCTGTTTGATCCGGTCGAACAAAAATATTTTCAACAGCACCAACAGGATCAAAAAATTCACTACCTGGGCTCCCACTGTAAACCAGTCAATCAACATGATATCCCTCTCAATTGGCAGCTGAAATCACATAATCCCAGAACGGGTTGGCAAACAACAGGATCATGGAAACCACAAAACAGTATATGGCGGTTGATTCGATCATTGCCAGTCCCACAAACAAGGTGCGTGTGATGGTGTTTTTTTCATCCGGCTGCTGGGCAATGGCGCTCAAGGCGCTTGCCACGGCACGGCCTTCCCCGATGGCCGGCCCGATGGCCCCCACTGCAATGGTAATGCCGGCTGTGATAACAGATGCCATACCGATAAAACTGATACTGCTCATATCAAATTCTCCTTTACTGGTTGTTACTCGATGATCGAGTGTTGTCTTTTTTTCTATCTTCTGTCTGATCCTGGACCTGGGTGGCGGATGCGATATACACCATGGCCAGAACGGCAAAAATATAGGCCTGAATCATCCCGGTCAAAAGTCCGAGCAACTGCAGAATCACCGGAAAAACAAAGGGAATAATGGCCAAAAGAATGGCCACGATCTTCGAACCGCTCATGATATTGCCGAAAAGCCGGACCGCCAGGGCCAGGGTCCGCGATAATTCGCCCATGATATTGAAGGGCAGCATAAATACCGTGGGCTGAATATACTGTTTGAGATAATTGCCCAGGCCCTTTTGGGCAATGCCGAACAGCGGCACGGAAATAAAGACGCAGATGGCCAGGGCCGCTGTGGTGGAAAGGGATGCGGTGGGCGATTCATATCCCGGCACCACGGTGAGCAGGTTGCAAAAAGCGATGAAAATAAACAGGGTACCGATAAACGGCATATATCTGGCTGCTTTCTGCTGGCTGATCTCACTGATCTGGTCCTGGATACCGGTAACCAGCATTTCCAGTATGTTCTGCCAGGCACTGATCTGCCGGTCTGTGGACAGTTGTCTGGTGATGAGCCATGACCCGATCACCAGTACGGCCATGACCGCCCAGGTAAACACAATGGTCAGGTTCAAGGTGATAAAATGAAATTGGAAAAATACCACCTGGTCCGGGGTAATCTGCTTGATATCCATAAAATTCATCTGAGTGATCCTTTTGTATACCCGATCGCTTTGGGCCGAAGATTAAAAATACATATTTTGCGCATGATCAATATGCCGGCAAGGCATGCTGTCATACCAATCCATTCGCCGCCTGACACCATAAAAACAGCGGTGAGCGTGACAAAAGACCGCAAAACAAACCCCGCAGCAAACATCATCCCCCGGGACCGTTCACCGGTCAGCCAGTGTATGGTCAGCCACAGCCCCCCGAAATGGAAACTTCCGATCACCATACCCGCAGGCAGGCAGTATAGTACTTGTTGTAAATCACCGGGTATCATCGGCATCCTTTTTTTGTTAGATACTGCTCTTTTCACATCTTCTGGGTTATCGCCTACTCTTTTTTCCGGCTTTCGCGTTTTACCCAGTACCATGCATTCCAGCACCCGACCATAACGCCGGTCAACAGCAGGGTCAATGTCCAGGACGGTCGGCCCGGCCAGGTTTTGTCCAGCCAAAGCCCCAGAAACGTGCCCAGGATGGTGGGGATCGCCACAGACCATCCCACCAGGCCGAACATGCCCAGGCCGAACCAAACAGGATGCTGCGCATCTTTGCGGGCAGCCAGTTTGCGTTCCTGTTTTTTTTCAATGATTTTTGAAAATTCTTTGTCTTCGTTTGTATCAACCATTTTTCTGAAACTCCAAAAAACGACGGATAAATCCGGCTTCGATGCGGTTGGCTGACGTGCGCATGTTTTTTTCCTTTTGTTTTTGCTGTAAAAAATCTTTTTCCACAGTATTTTTCAAGGATGCCAAATCTTTATCCCTCACGGCCCTGCGCGTGGAGATGAAAACCGTATCTTCTTTTTTCACCAGCACGCCTTCCATAACCGCCATGTGCTGCTCTTTGCCGTTTTCATCATGAAAACTTACAATACCTGATGCCAGAGCGGTTACAAAATCCACATGCCGGGGAAACAGGCCGAAAGATCCGTTCACCCCTTCGGCAGTGATCTTTTGCACCTGGATGTCCAAGAAAACATGGGTGGGAAGCATCACCTTGAGTTTCATCATGATGTTTTGGCCTCATCGATACTGCCGATCATATAAAGCGCTTGTTCAGACCGGTCTGAAAATTTGTCATCCAGAATCTGGCGGCATCCCTCCAGGGCATCTTCAATACTGACGGACCGACCTTTATAACCGGTGAACTGTTCGGTCACAAAAAACGGCTGGGTCAAAAACCGTTCCAGGCGCCTGGCCCGGTGAACGGTCTGGCGGTCTTCTCTGGACAGCTCTTCAATGCCCAGCATGGAAATAATATCTTTAAGGTTCTCATATTCAGCCAGGTTTTTTCGAATTTCAGCGGCAATGCGGTAGTGTTTTTCTCCCACAATATCAGGGGTCAGCATGCTGGAGTTGGACTGAAGCGGATCAATCGCCGGATAAAGGCCTTCCCCCGCTTTTTTTCGGGACAAAACAATGCTGGACGACAAATGGCCGAAGGTGTGAACTGCGGCAGGGTCTGTAAAATCATCCGCAGGCACATATACTGCCTGCACCGAGGTGATGGACCCGGTGGTGGAGTTGGTGATCCTTTCCTCAAGCTGCGCAAGTTCGGTACCCAGGGTGGGCTGGTATCCCAGCCGTGAGGGCAACCGTCCCAGCAGCCCGGAAACTTCCATGCCTGCCTGGATAAACCGGAAAATATTATCTATGAGCAGAAAAACATCCTGATTGAGATCATCCCTGAAATATTCCGCCATGGTCAGGGCGGAATGGCCCACACGAAACCGTGCCCCCGGAGGTTCATTCATCTGTCCGAACACCATGATGGTCTTGTCCAGTACACCAGCCTCCTGCATCTCATGGTACAACTCTTCCCCTTCTCTGCACCGTTCCCCGATCCCGCAGAACAGGCTGACCCCTTCATGGATGCCCACCATATTGTGAATCATCTCCATGATCAGAACGGTTTTTCCGACACCGGCGCCGCCAAATAGCCCGCTTTTACCGCCCTGCTCCAGGGGGGAAAGAATATCGATCACCTTGATTCCGGTTTCAAAAATCTTTGTGGATACTTTCTGCTGGTCCATTGTCGGGGGAGATCCATGAATGGTCCGAAAGGCGCCATCAGAAACCGGTTCCTTTTTATCGATGGGGTCTCCAAACACATTCAAAGCCCGTCCCAACAGTGATTTTGCCACCGGCACCTCAAGGTGGCGCCCGGTATCCCGGATATCGGATCCCAGAACAAGTCCCTGGGTTTCGGTCAGTGCAATCCCGCGGATGGTATGATCATCGAGGTGCAGAACCACTTCAATCTGGATCGTGTCATCTTTGCCGCAGGTCAGCATATTGTGTACAAGGGGAATACCATCTGAAAATCGGGCATCCACCACATTTCCTCTGATCGAAATGACCATTCCTGTATTCACATTTGATGTTATATCTGAAGACATCGTTGTTCTGCACCTCTTATGTCAAATAATTATCAAATCTACTGCCGTTCAGTTGTTATCTTCCTTAAATGCACTACTTGGGTTGCCAGTTGTGTTCCCCTTTTTTATATTTCTGTTTTACTGCTGCCCAGGCAACTTTATGAGAAACTTCTTCCCGGGAATCGTTTTCCTGTCTGTCTTCGGGGTCCTCATACTGCTCCCAG
>DATFIL010000508.1:0-6046 GCA_035270145.1 Desulfobacter sp.
CAGGATAAAAAAATCGGCTTCATTGGCAGCGGCAACATGGGGGAAGCCTTGGTCAGCGGGCTTGTGATGTCCAAGGCAGCTAAACCCGAGAATATCATCTGTTCGGATATTTTTTCCGAGACACTCAAGGAAATTCATGAAAAATACGGGGTGTTAACCACAACCAACAATATTGAAGTCTGTGAAAAATCAGAAATTATCATCTACGCCACCAAACCTCAGATTCTGGGTTCCGTACTCAAGCAGACAGCGCCGGTCCTGGACACGTCCAAGCTTGTGATCTCCATTGCTGCGGGCGTACCTTTGGCCGCCATTGCCGCGGGCCTTAAAAAGGAGTTGCGCCTGATCAGATCCATGCCCAATATCTGCGCATTTGTCAAAGAGAGTGCCACAGCGGTGTGTGCGGGGCAGTTTGTCCAGGAAGGTGATGTGGAACTGGCCCGGGCGGTTTTTGATTCCGTAGGAAAAACCGTAGTTCTCCAGGAAAACATACTCATGGATGCGTTTACCGGATTAAGCGGATCAGGTCCGGCTTATATTTTCACCATTGTGGATGCCATGGCTGACGCCGGCGTAAAAATGGGGCTGTCCAGAAAAGACGCCCTGTTTTTATCCACCCAGACCGTGTTGGGTTCGGCACGCTTGCTTCTTGAAAGCCAGGAACATCCGGGGCAGCTCAAAGACAGGGTGACCTCTCCAGGTGGCACGACCATTGCCGGCATCCACACCCTGGAACAGGGCGGTCTTCGCACGACCCTGATCAATGCAGTTGAATCCGCTACCAAGCGGTCCAAGGAACTGGGTGACATGGTTGTGAAGGATTTTATTAAAAATGCGGAAGGTTAGGGTCATGTGGTAAATTTTATTGTTTGTCATGGCCCTTAATTAAATGAAGAACCGGAGGATGGCTCGGGCGGTCCATCTTCCGGTTCCGGGAAAAAGGAACTTAATTTAGGTGGTTATAGTCAGATGGCGTAAGTATTAGGCATCAAGTTCCTTTTTAAGCCAGTCCTTTACTTTTCCTTCGACAGCGTAAACTCCTTTGTATTTGCCGATACCCTGCATAAATTCCGAAACAACATCCTTGGGCAGATCAAAGCTACCAAGTTCTTCGGAATCAAATCCCTTTCTTCTGACAAGGGTCAGAATGGGGTTTTTCTTCCAGGTGTTGATAACAAAGTAAACTGTTTCATTACTATTATCCCTTGAGTTGTAGTAACGCTGGGAACGCAAGGGCCCCCATTCCAGATGCAGAGCAATGGCTTCTTCAGGGGTCATTTCCCAGTCTACGGCATTTATCAGGTTATGATTCTTCTTTATGTCTTTGAGTCTCATAGAAGCCTCCTTGTTTTACGGTTTATATCAAGCGCTGAATACTTAAATAAGCAATCCTTGTGCCAAGCTTCTCGAAAATAAAATATTAACCATGATAACAAATGGTTATAAATAATTTTCAATCACATAAATTAAATACAGAATATGCAATGATACAAAAATGAGACACTATGGAAGAGACATTGTTGTCTCTGTTAGACGGTTTGGCGATCTGAAAAATCTGAGATTTTTTAAGGTTTATCCATGAGCGCCATACCGGCTAACCGGGCCTGCTGCTGCAACATGACATCGGCCAGTACAAGGGCGGCCATGCTCTCGACAATGGGCACGGCCCTGGCCACTACACAGGGATCATGTCTGCCCTTGGCCGCAAGTGTGGCCTGCCGGCCCTGGAAATCCACAGTTTCCTGGGCAAGTCCGATGGTGGCCGTAGGTTTAAATGCCACCCGGCACACAATGGGTTCCCCATTAGAAATTCCGCCCTGGATACCGCCGCTGAAATTGGTCGTGGTACCAAGCCGCCCCGCTTTTAAAATAAAGGGATCATTGTGTTCGGAACCGCGCATTTCAACGCCGGCAAACCCCGATCCGATTTCAAAGCCCTTGGTGGCGGGAATGGAAAGCATGGCATGAGCCAAAAGTGCCTCAAGTTTGTCAAACACAGGTTCGCCAAGGCCGGGCGGCACATTGGTACAGATGCATGAGACAACACCACCAACGGAGTCTTTAGTTTCTTTGGCCCGCAGAACAGCCGCCTCCATGGCCTTGGCCGCATCCGTATCCGGACAACGGATCATGCTGGCATCCACCATGGCCCGGGTAAGATTTGAGCCATCTGTTTCCGGTGCCTTGATTTGCCCCACCTGGCTGACCCAGGCAACAATATTAATGCCCAGTGCGGTGTTAAGCATCTTTTCGGCAATGGCCCCGGCACAGACCCGGCCAATGGTTTCCCGGGCGGAAGAACGGCCGCCGCCCGAGGCGGCCCGGATTCCATATTTTGACTGGTAGGTGAAATCCGCATGGGAAGGCCTTGGGATATCTGCCATGGATTTATAATCGCCTGGGCGTTGGTCTTTATTGGGTACAAACAGGCTGATGGGTGTGCCAAGGGTAAGTCCGCGTTCCGTGCCGGACTGGATGGACACCTGGTCCGACTCCTGCCTGTCTGTTGACACGGCGCTTTGACCCGGGCGTCTGCGGTCCAGCTGACACTGGATATCGGCTTGGACCAGAGGCATGCCGGGCAGACACCCGTCCACAACTACCCCGACCCCGGGACAGTGGGATTCACCAAAGGTTGAAACACGAAACAATTTTCCAAATGAACTTGACATGGATTTTTCCTTTTATATGAAAGTTGTGAGTTTTGAGTGATGAGTAGTGAGATTAAAAATAAGCTGTTTTCCTAACAACTCACTACTCACTACTCACATCTTTCATTGTTTGTTGTGTCCGTCAGGACATGGCCGTTATATACGATTATGTTAATAAACCTGATCCTGGGAATCAATATACTTCTTAACCGTCCGCCGGTCCAGTCCGGCAATGCGGGCAACGGCCTCATAGGTGCCGTGTTTTTCATACAAACGGGTGCAATAGTGGATAAGCAGGTCCTGGGCACTGAGGCGGCCTTCTTGAATCTGCCGGGTTAAAGAATCGGCTTTGGGTTCGGGTGCCGGCACCTCATTTATTTCATATGCATTACGCAGAATCACGCGCCTGACGCATTGTTCCAGTTCCCGCACATTGCCCGGCCATGGGTATGAAAGGGTAAGGCTGGATTCAATATATTCAAGCACACGGGAGACGATTTCCGGTGACGGTTGCCCCACAATCCGGGTCACGGTGTGTGCGAGCAGATCCGGGAGCTCCTCGGGATCCTGGGCAATTCTTTTGTGCAGGGGCGGCACCGTGATGATATCGGAACACAGTCGATAGTAAAAATCGTCCCTGAATATCTTTTTTTCCCGGATCTCCCGGATACTGCGGTTTGTGGCGGCAATGATCCTGCCGTGAAAACGGTGTTTTTCATCGCTTCCTACGGGTGAATAGACCCGGTCCTGAAGCACATTGAGCAGTTTTATCTGAACATGGGTGGACAGCTCGCCGATTTCATCCAGAAGAATGGAGCCATTGGGGCTACACCGGCTGAATACCCCTTTGTGGTCCTTGACAGCCCCTGTAAATGCGCCGCGCACATGGCCGAACAGCTCGGATTCAATGATGGTTTCAGAAAACTGGCTGATATTGAGCGTGGTAAAGGTATTCACAAAATTATGGGTGAACTTGTTTTCCTTTTCATCAAAGGGGATATAGCCGGAGCGCCCCATGGCCAAGGCAGCGGTTCCCTTGCCCGTGCCGGTTTCACCAAACAGCAGGGTCGAAAAATTTTCCATGCGGTTCCATAGATACTGGTTATACATAAGGATGTCATGGGTGAACACGTTCTGCCACAAATCCCGCCGCAGTTGCTGCATACAGCGGCTGCGCCCCACCAGATGCCGGAAAATAAAATAATAGGCCCGGCGAAACTGATACGCCAGGGCAGTGAAATGCCTGCTCTCCTCAATACTGAATCCCCAGCCGCGCAAAAGGGACAGGGCCTCCGGCGCAAAATCTGCGTCCAGGGACTCTTCGGCATTATCAAGCTGGCGTGTGATCAGGGTGTCGATCTGTTTTCTGAACAGATGGAAGTAGTGAAACAGCAATGCAGACCGTAAAAAATAGCGGCGCTCTCCCTTAAAAGAATCAAGGTTGATCCTGCCGCGTTTTTCCAGCTGCGCCAGCCGATGCCCCACGGCCTGACAGGCCTTGAGCACCCTGATATCTTTGGGACTGTCCGGTGAAACGCCTGCAATTTCAGCTTCCCGCAAAACCCGCTCTCTGCCAAAGGGATTGGCCGTGCCGGCGTAGTGAACGCATTTAAAAAAATTCAGTTCTTCGGGCAGAAAATTGGTTGTTTTTTTCATATTTTAATTTAACGCTTAAGTTTATGTTCATTTATTGTATGACATCAATACATTTTTTGCATACTAATTTATAATTTAAATTTCAGTGTTAAAGCAATTATATTTATTTTTCCTATATATTCGAATGTTTATTATGCCGCTTCGGGGTGGTGGCACGTTTTTTGTTTGCAATTGCCGGAGAAAACCTGTGCCTGAACGAAAGCCCGTGTTTGGGCGAAAAGTTATCCGGATGCAAGATGCATGCAGATAATTTTTTGGGCATACGCCCCTCTAACGAGCCGTTCAAATACAACCTAAAAGGAGAAGCCCTGTGCTTAATAGAATACTGACCACCCGCCTGCCTCTGCTGGCATATCATCCCCCCAAAACATATGACCTTGATTTTTTTAAAAACATCTGGCTGGCCGGTGGCATGCCTGTTCTGGACGCTGAATTCATAGGCACGTCAGAACTTTCCGACCTGCTCCGGCAACTTAAAAATCAAAATCTGCGCCACGGTATCCGTATTTATGCGGAGGATGAAGATATATGGGACTATTTTAATCAGCACCCGGCAGATCTGCCCGAATGTGTCATTGTTGCCTACCATGACCCGGATTCACTCGTCAAACGGCAAGCGGTAAACGCTGAGATTCTGATGATGGAAATTTATGACCCCGGACTTGAAGCCATCCTGAAAGACATCAATCCCCATGGGATTATTGTAAAAGGCAGGGAAGCCGGGGGCAGGGCATCTTGTTCGTCAAGCTTCATGCTAAGTCAGTATTATGCACAAAAAAGTGACCTTCCATACTTTGTCCATGGCGGCGTGGGCTTTCACACGGCCCCAGGCTTTTTTGCAGCCGGGGCTGCGGGTCTGGTTCTGGATGCTCAGCTTTATTTAGCTGAAGACTCACCTGTTTCCGGGACGTTTAAAGCGGCCCTTGGAAAAATGGAAGAGACCGATACTGTCATTTTAAACGGTGACGGCAACACACAGCACCGGGTCTTTGCCAAACCCGGGACAAAAATCGTCCAGGATCTGATCAAAGAAATCAGTATTAAAAAAGCAGAAGGACAGAACCTGGATTTCATTAAAACGGCAATTGAGCAAAATATGACATCCCTGGGCCAGGATCATGACACCCCCATGCAATCCCTGTTCTATCTTGGCCAGGATGCGGTCTTTGCCCGACACTTTGCAAAGCGCGGCGGCGGTATAGCACAAATGATCCGGGCCCTGTTCTCTTCTGTGGGAAATGCCCTGAACACTGTGGAGCAGTTTGACCCCTTAACGGAACACACATCCCTGGCAAAGGAACACGGCACCCGTTTTCCCATCACCCAGGGTCCCATGGCCAACATTTCCGACAACAAAGACTTTGCCAAGGCCGTTTACGACAATGGCGGTCTGCCCTTTTTTGCTTTAGGCAGTCTTCCCATCGAGATTGCAGACACAATTCTGCCGGAAAAATCAGATGATCTGCCCACATTTGGTGCCGGCATGATCGGCATCAAAGCCTTTAACCCGACCCTGGATCATCACCTGGAACTGATCAAAACCAAACAAACACCTTTTGCACTTTTTGCCGGCGGTATACCCTCCCAGATCAATGAATTGGAAGCCTGCGGTACCCGGGCATATCTTCACACCCCCATGCCCGGCATCCTGAAAAACGCATTTGAAAAAGGGGTAAGGCGTTTTATTCTGGAAGGCAATGAAGCCGGCGGTCATATCGGTAGCCTGTCCAGTATGGTTT
>DATFIL010000509.1:0-5010 GCA_035270145.1 Desulfobacter sp.
CAGGGCAGCCGCCTGCCAGGGCAAAGGCCAATCCGGCCAGCCCCATACCCAGAAAATTCCAAACATGAAGGTTGTGAGCCACGGGCTGGCCTGTGAATCCAAGATAAAACTGGCCGAGAACAACGTTGGCAATGCAAGCACTGATCAAAAGGGATAAAAAGCCTGAAAGCAAATGGGTCTGGCCGAACAAAATTAAGTCACGAAGCGCCCCCATGGTGCAAAACCGGCTGCGCTGGGCCAAAAAGCCAATGCCCAGACCGACTACAAGGGAAATCAGCAATGGCGCATGCATGGCCCCGGGGCCTTTGAGGCTGTAAAACAACACACCGCTTTTAGCGTCCCCTGACACCTGGGGATAGATGAACATTAGAACAAGAAGACCGAGCATCACCAGGGGCAGCATCCATCCGGCACCGGCATGAGTGGATTGGGAACGTCCCAGGTTATACCCGTTTTTCAGGAACATGACCCCGATCCAGACCCCGAAGCCTAAGCCCAGAATTCCCAGAACGGCATTCAGGTCACCACCAGCCAGGCGAAGCACGGCCCGCCAGGGACACCCCAGAAAAACAAGGGCACCAATCATGGCAAAAACACCCAGGACAAAACGAACGATGGGCGCTGATCCACACCTTGGTTTAAACTCCTTGAAGCTGTAGGCAGCAACCAGGGAACCCAGCACAAATCCGATAATTTCAGGGCGGACATACTGGACAACACCAGCCCTGTGCAACCCGATGGCCCCCGCGATATCCCGTTCAAAACAGGCAACGCAGATTCCCATATTTCCCGGATTTCCAAGTTTTTGTAAAACAGCGGCAAGAATTCCGATCACAGCGCCCACAACAATGATACCGACGCGGGTGGAAAAAAAATTTTTAGCCATGGCCCGGCTACCTCCTATACATTTGATTATTCATAACAGGGTTCACACAACACAAAACGGGTTGCACATCCGACATTCCTTGCCATTCATGACAATTTTTATCCAATTGATTATGGCAATAGAAATTTTAAATCTTGATTAAAAATTTAAATATCTGTTGAAAATATTTCAAGTTTGCCCGTTTTATGTTATCCGTGGAAAAAAGAAAAGAAATCCGACCGAACAAAAACAAAGGAACAAAAATGGAAAACACCACCCAACACTGCCCGTCATGCGACGGAAAACTTGTTGTCAGGCGCGCCTGCCCCCATGTTATCATATGCTGCAACACCTGCGGCAAAAACTATCCCCAACATAAATACAAAGAACTGATAGATGATTACTGGGAGGAGAAATTATCCAATATACCGGTGAACCGGCTTTAGAGCCTGTTTAAAAATTGATGAATCGGCTGCAATCTCACCCATACAACTGCTCACCTATGCACTAGTACCAGGATAGTTATGACCCTCTGTTTCCTTTTTTATAACTTACATGAGCCGCAAACCCACAACAAAAAACTCGATCATCAAGAAAAAAGATTAAAGATTTCCCTGATAGACATCTATTCAGATCAATGGTACAAAATAAGCAGAGTTTATCTCTAATCAATTCAATCTTTTGCTTTAAACTGTTTCACAGAAAAACGAATATACAAATCGACCTATAACCATATTGCGCCATTCTGTCTAATTAACTATTTTCAGGTGACCGACATATCGCCCTGCAACGGGAAAAAGGTGATGTTTTGAGTTCCGTCAATCCTTCTGATTGGAATTTATAAAGCACTGACAAGGCAGAGCTGAGCAGATCTGCCGGCTCTACCGTTGGCGCTGATCGAGCCGGCTACAAACCGTATGCCGGAATAGGAGATAGGACAAGATTGGTCGAATAAACTCAGGGGAAATCAGCTTAAGACAAAAAAACAGGAGAACAACATGAAACACGTTCAACGCCTCGACGATCCAAGTGTAGAGCAGACGCTTCAGGTAAAGCCTGTCCAAAAGACCATCAATGGGAAGTCCCTTACAACGCCATTCCCGTCACCCGCGGATTGGCGTGATCAATGGATATACTTCCTGATGGTCGACCGATTCAATAATCCCCACGCCTTACCTGCCCATCCTGACCCTTATCTTCCCTATCAAGGCGGAAAATTCGAAGGCATTCTTCATAAAGTGGATTATCTCAAGGAATTGGGCGTGGGGGCGATCTGGCTATCGCCCGTGCACTATAACCCACAATGGTTCAAGGATTACTATGGTGGCTACGGCATTCAGGATTTTCTGCGCATAGAGCCTCGTTTCTGCAAAGACACGGACGCGGCATACGAGGATCCCGCCTTGGCGGACGAGGAGTTTCGGAATCTGGTCGACGAGGTTCACGCGCGCGGCATGTATGTGGTGGCGGATATCGTGCTCAATCACATGGGGGACCTGTTCAACTACGAAGCTATGAAAGACACCCGGGAGTGGAAGGACGGCGGCGCTTTCGCTCACTATGATGTTTATTGGCGCGACAAAGACGGAACACCGCAAGGTTCATGGACCGATATCGGCGCCGTGGACCCGCTCCACCGCGATGCCGGCCCCTCACCGCGCGAGCTGCAGCGAAACGACTTCTTCAGGCGCCGGGGCTGTGGACAGGACGGTATGCCGATAAAGATGGGCGATTTCGATTGCCTGAAGGAACTGGTCACTGATTATCTTGAAGTTGATGCCGGGGTTTATCCCGTTCGCAACATATTGATCCGCGCCTTCCAGTATTTTATCTCAAAATTCGATGTAGACGCCTTCCGGATAGACACGCTTCAGTATGTCGACAAGAAATTTGCCCGTATCTTCGGCAACGCGATGCGTGAACATGCGTTGAGCATCGGGAAAAAAAATTTTCTGTGCATGGGCGAGGTGTGGCAGGACGACAAAGAAGAAAAAATCGCTGAGTTCATTGGACGCAATTCGCAGTCCGACTACGGCATCATCGGCGTGGACACCGCGATCGACTTTCCCATGCGCAAGCGGCTCGTGGAAACCATCAAAGGCCGGAAAGACGAATACGGTATTTTGCGTCAAATTCCCCCCAAACATATGGCCATGCACTATGAGCATCGACAGGAGGTGTTGCGGGGAATTTCCAGCTCACACAGCGACGCCGGCGGCCATTATGTTACCTTTCTGGACAACCACGACTTAAACGAACGGTTCGGCGCATGGATCAGGGACGAACAAGTCACGATGGGATTGACCTGCTTGTTTACAATGATCGGTATCCCATGTGTCTACTACGGCACGGAACAAGGCCTCAGAGGCCACGGCGACACCCGTGAGTATTCCCGGGAAGCACTATGGGGGCACGCGCAATTTGAGATGGATCACCCGTTCTATCAACACATCAAGACGCTGGCAGAGCTGCGTAAAAAGCATCCCGCACTTTCATATGGCCGCCAGTATTTCCGCCCATGCAGCGGTGACGGAACGAATTTCGGACACTCCTCCTATGCCGGGGGCGTAATTGCATACAGCCGAATACTCAACACCAGCGAACTTATAGTCGTCGCCAATACCAGCACAACGGAAACGCAGGATTTACACGTTATTGTCGATAGGCATCTTAATTTCAACGGTTACCAATTCAATGTTATTCACACCAACCAGTTGCCTGCTGCGCCCACCGATCCCGTTGCCAACAACGGTCACAGGGCTTCAGTGCGGGTCAAACTTAAACCGATGGAAGTGCAAGTGTTGGCGTAGACAAAAGAAAGCGGGAGCAGATATCAAGGCCCCCCAGCCGGAACATAAATCCAATAAAGGGAATCACATCCCATGCTTTTTTTTCAGACCCCGAAATTGGTCATAGGATATGCCAAGGTTTGCTGCGGCCTGTTTCTGGTTGAACCGGGCTGCGGTCAGGGCCTGGGATAAGCGGAAGCGTTCAAGGGCAAGCACGGCCTTTTTCAGCGGCAAACCGGCCAGTTCCGCCAGAGGCAGGCGGGCATCTTCATCGGTGTCCAATGCCTTTTCTGTATCCCGGATTGACTTTTTATCAGCAGATAAATCGGCTGCCCGGCTTTCAGCTTGTCCGATTGATGGCGTCCCAGGCCCGGGCAGAGGGCCGTATGGCGATACAAACGGTGAAAAATCAATCCGGGTAATAACCGGACCGTTTGTTTTATACACAGCGCGTTCCACCACATTTTTCAATTCCCGGACATTACCGGGCCATGCATGGGATTCAAGGTCCTGGACCGCTTTTTTCCCAAATTCCGGCACTTGATCAAACCCCAGTTCAAAGGCCATACGTCCGGCAAAATGATTTACAAGCAGCATGACATCCCCTTTGCGCACCCGCAACGGAGGAACATAAATCACCTCAAAAGAGAGGCGGTCCAGAAGATCCTGCTTAAAATGGCCAAGCCGGGCCATCTGGGCCAGATCCACATTGGAAGCCCCCACAATGCGAACATCGGTATGGACAGGATTAACGGCCCCCACCCGTTCAAACCGGCCGTATTCCACCACCCGAAGAATCTTTTCCTGGACTTCCATGGGGATATTTCCGATTTCATCCAGAAACAGGGTGCCGCCGTCAGCCTGCTCAAACCGCCCAATCCGACGGGTACCGGCCCCGGTAAACGCACCTTTCTCATATCCGAAAAGCTCGGATTCGATCAGAGAGGCGGTTAAGGCAGCGCAGTTCAGCGTAACAAAGGGCTTTTGCCAGCGCCCGGATAAAAAATGCAGCCGTGCGGAAGCCAGTTCCTTGCCCGTGCCGCGTTCTCCTAAAATCAGTACAGGCCGGTCAATGGGCGCAACACGGGAGATCTGCTCCTGGAAACTTAAAAACGCCTCGGACTGCCCCAACGCCTCGGACATGCTCACAGACCCGGTGCGGTTATCCGTCGAATCGGTATATGCCAAGTGTATCTCTCCAATCCTGGTTAATTTAACCAAAATTTAGTTTTTTATACTATATTACAGTTAAAAAAACCATTCCAGAAAATTTCCACAAAAAATATAACTCATTGAAATTCTATATAAATACGAATTCAATCTCGTATGGCACATTTTCTGCTGTTAAAAATAACA
>DATFIL010000510.1:0-2869 GCA_035270145.1 Desulfobacter sp.
CCTTTTCAAAGAACTATTTTTCGAAATAACGAAATAGTTGATTTTTGTCAACCAAAAATAAGATCAATCCAGCTATTTTGAATATTAGATTTTTTCTTTTAATAAAGAATAGTATAAAATTTTAGATACTATATGCCGACCCCTCTGGATGATATGGATGGGGATGTCTTTGGGTGCTATGCGCTGTAATCGAGCCATGGATCATGGCTTAGCATCATTCTTGAGTGAATTCAATGCTTAATTTTACTCTGACCCCAATTATCCCACAATTGCTTTACTTCCAAGATTTCCTTTGATAAGGCTTTGTGGTAATAAATTGTATGAAGGAGGAAGGCAGCGTTTTAATTTTTGCAATTTTGCAAAACCAAAACTATGGAAGATAGATTACAGATGTCAATAAAATTTTGCACCCAGTGCGGTCATACCATGACCCGACAGATTCCCGAGGATGATGACCATGTCCGGGCGGTGTGTTCCTCATGCGGCCATGTTCATTATGAAAATCCCAAAATGGTTGTGGGTACGGTGCCTGTTTTCCAGGACAGGATTTTAATGTGCAAACGCAACATTGAGCCCCGAAAAGGCTGCTGGACCCTTCCTGCCGGATATCTTGAAAATGAAGAATCCGTCCAGCAGGGTGCCGTACGTGAAACCTTGGAGGAGACCCGTGTCGAGGTCCGGATTTTGTCACCTTACAGGATGTTTAATATCATTTTTGTGAATCAGATATATATGATGTTTATTGCGGAACTCTTATCCCATGATTTTGGACCCACCACGGAAAGCACGGATGTTCGCCTGTTTTCCCAATCAGATATCCCATGGGACGAAATTGCCTTTGACGTTATCCGTCAGACCCTGGAAGACTATTTGAAGGACCGCGAAAATGCCGGCGCTCATGCATTTAAACCGGGGGATTTTGAGTTTAAAATCAAGGATCTTAAGTTTTCACCGTTCAGTGGGGGCGTGGTAACCGATAATTCATTTTAACAGATTATGGATTAAGTTCAATGACGGAAAAACAGACCTGGTCAAAACTGCCGGATTCATCCACCACGGCCAGGTGATACAGTCCCGGCACCGGCATGGGCATAAAAAACGGGGCTGATCCGTCGGTATTCATCAGGGGTTTTTTATTCAGGAACCACTGGCGTTCGCCCCTGCCGCCCAGGGTCCTTAAGGGGATGGTGGGAGAACGGGTCTGTCCCGGTCGGCAGGTCAGGATGCTGTTGTCTGAAATCGAAACAATCCGTATCCCAGGCAGGACCAGGGGCGCCATACCGGGACAGGTGGGCGAATCCTTGGGCAGTACGGTCGCCCGGCGCCAAAGGGGCGGGATAAAAGGCTCCGCCTGCCATGGCCACAAGGCAACCGTCTTCTTTTCAATGCCCCCGCAAGCCGGTGTTGCCCGCATTCCCTGGCTATTCACCCAGAACGTCCGGACCAGGGGGGCGGTAAGGCCGGTTTCTCCGGTCATGGTTGACGGCATCTGTCCGTCCAATATCCAGGCATCAAATTTTTTGACGCAAGCCCCCTTTGCCCGGCTCTGGATTGCCGATGCAGCAAGGCCGGACGGCCAGCATATGGTCTCTTTTGATACGCTTTCAGGTGGTTTCACTGCTCCCGTACCAGCGGCTAAACTTGCCATAACCTGGCCAAGAAGCGGAATCGCCGTGATCGCGCCATATTGTCCCGGAGACGGGGACCCGTCGGGTCGGCCGATCCATACCCCCACCGTGTAATCTCCCTTAAGACCCATGGCCCAGGCATCCCTGAATCCGTAACTGGTGCCGGTTTTCCATGCCATGGATAATGCGCCGGACAGCCGTCCCACCCCCTGTCGGCCCGGAAAAGGCCGGGACAGAATGTCCCGGATGATAAAGGCTGCACCGGGACTCATCAGATACCGTTCCTGCACTGGTTCCATGGGGCATAACCGCGGCTTTCCGGCAATCCCGCCACGCCCGATGGCCGTATACAGGGTCACCAGGGATTCCAGGCTGGTGCCCACACCGCCCAGGGCCATGGAAAGATTGGGGTTGCCTTTGAATTGAAACCGAGCCCCAGCATTGCGCAATCTGTCGTGGAAACGCCCCGGACCATATGCGTCCAGCACCTGGACCGCAGGCAGGTTCAACGAATCCTGCAACGCCCGGGTCACGGTGACAGGCCCTGAAAATCCCCGGGTGAAATTGCCCGGGTTATAATTTTTTTTATATCTTGGCACATCCAGGAGCATGGAATGGGAATGAATCAACCCTTTATCCATGGAAAGTCCATAAATAAAGGGTTTTAGCGTGGAACCCGGAGATCTCAGGGCCTGGATCATATCCACATGGCCCAGCCGGGATGAATCGAAAAAGTCCGCAGACCCGGCATAGGCTTCAATTTCCAGGGTCTTGTGATTGACCACCAGCACGGCGCCGGACTGCTTGGGGGGCAATCTGTCCATATATGCCCGCAAAAGCGCTGCCATGTGCATCTGCAGGGTTTCATCAATAAAGGTGTTGATAACGTCTGCATCCGGGTAAACGGCGTTCAGCCGCCGGGCCGCCAGGGGTGCTGTCATGGATGTGGGAAACTTGAAGGAGATCACCGGTTCCTGCTTGGCTGCCCTGATCTGGTCTGCGGTCCAGATGCCGAACCGGGCCATCCGGTTAAGGACCTTGTCCCGGGCCTTGGCAGCTCTGTCTGGGTGGCGGTCAGTCCGGTATCTGGACGGAGCCTGAGGCAGTACCGCCATCAGGGCGGCTTCGGCCCGGGTCATCTCCTTTGCATCTTTGCCCAACCAGGTGTAGCAGGCCGCTCTGATCCCTTCGATATTGGCGCCAAACGGGGCATGGGTAAGATATAACCCGAGAATTTCATC
>DATFIL010000511.1:0-11642 GCA_035270145.1 Desulfobacter sp.
GTCTGTATTGCTTATTGTATTTCCTGTTACATTCATATTTTTTGCCGCCCTGTGATAAACAATTCCTACCGGCTAATACTAATAAGTCTCGGGCTGTCCTTTGACGGCCGATAGCTCTCTATAGTTATTTTTCCGTGCTTGAGATATTTAAGGCTTTTTTCAAATTGACCCTTATGCCTTTGTAACTCAAGCCCGATGGTTTCGTCAACCTTTAGGATTAGCCCACAGCAATTCTAAATTTGATTCGGTACGCCATCTTATTTCATAAATTTTTAGACAGGCTCTTAAATCCGGGCTACTATTTCTTTCAATGCCTGAAATGATTTTGAATTTTTTTTCTGCCTGGATATATCTTTGTTGGCATTTCTGATCAGCTGTCTTAAGCGCTGGCGGTCTACCTCGGCGGCCGTCGACAGAATTATTTCTATGGCGTCATCATCCCAGGCCAGCAATCTGTCTAAAAACACCTGGATATTCTTGTCTGTTTGTGGATCAATTTCGGATTTAGTGCTGTAAAGACCGATGGGGGCTGCTTTTAACTGTTCAAGTGCGGCCAGAATGGGTTCAGGGTCCACCTGTCTCATGAGGGCGCCGATGTACTGTCTGTGGCGCCTGGCCGCCACATTGGCAGTGATGGATTTTGCCTCGACCAGGGCCTTGAACAGGTTGGAATCAAGATTGAGCAGTTTAAGCTGACTGACGGAAAGCAGGCTTAGCTCCTCTCCAAGCTTCTGAAGTTTTTCAGCCATCTTTTTTTTCTTTGTTTTGCTTAAAGGCAGTGACGCATCTGGGGTGTTGTCTGAGGGTAAAGTCATTGGTCTGATTTTTTTATCTATAAATAATAATTAGGTTACACTCGATAATCCAGTTTTTTTCAAGAGATTACCATGGATCGAAGCATTAATGAGAATGATTTTTTTTTAAAACGCCACATATGGTAACAAAATCGATATTCCAATGATACAAACATCATCCGTTCTTTCTCAAACAATTTCCTAACCATCCTATAACATTGCTTTTATACTTTACGAACATCATAATGGCTAAAATAAACGTTTAAATTTTTATTAACCTTAAAAAAAGGACGCACACCAATGAGGAAAATTGCAAAAAAAATGATAAAATATGGGATTATAGGCGGAGCAGTTTGTTTATTATATACGGGCACTCCGGCATGGGCGGATGTCACGCTGCAGCTTCCCCAAAACATAACCATTCTAGCGGAAAACGGGAAAAACACAAAAATGAATAAGAGGGCTTCCCTGCCCGATGGTGACAATCAGATTGTGGTCCAGTTCCAGGGAGAGCTAAGCCGGAAACATGAGGATAAGGATGCCGATTTTGAATACTCGGATACCTTTGTGATACGCTTCAACGCTTTGAACCAGACGTTAAAAATGGTCATTCCCCGGATCAATCGTCTGCTTGAGCTGGAAAAATGGAACAAAAAACCGGACATCCGCATACTTGATTCGGCCGGCAGGGAGCTTGATATCCAGATTGCGCGGCTGAAAAAAGATGGGTTTCAGATTTTTAGAAATTATGAAACAGAACTTGAAGCTTTCAATAAAACCGATTCTCCGGCAGCAGTTGATACTTTATCTTCTGTATCCGAAGATTCCGTCTCACCCCCTGCTGCCCAAGTAAGCCCGAAGAATCAATCCCAGCCCCAGGACAAAACCGACATGGCCGAAGATATGTTGGATTACTGGTACCAGCAGGCGGACGAAGAAGCCAAGGCACGCTTTAAACAGCGGATCAACAAACAATAAACCAGGAACAAAATAAGGGCCCTTTCCAAAAGAAAGGGCCCTTAAATAAAACCAGCAACGTCAAATTTTCAAGATGTCACCTAGAATTTAATCCGCATACCGACCAGAAATCCCATCTCAGAATCATCTTCATCAGTATCACCGACTTCAGCAAAAAGACTTACTTTTTTGGCCGATGGAAACTTATAGATTCCATTGAGATACCAACCGTTGATATCATCTTCGTCGTCGTCATCGTAGGTTAACAGCACATAACCTGCACCAAAGGTAAATGAGTCAACGGGAACGGCAACAGAAACATTGAAGATGGCGACATCTCCATCTTCCCCTAAAAAGTCCTCTGCGTCTGTTTCACTGTAGTCTACCCCAAATAAAGCAAACTCTGCGTCGTATCCGGCCTGAATACCCCAGATGTTGTAATCTTCATCAGAACCATAAGGTTGCATATTCTGGAAAGCAACACCCGCAGAAAAACCTTTAATATCCAACCCCACAAAAATGTCATAGAATTCACCGTTTTCATCACTTTTTTCACTGTCAGCCGCGATTTCATAGGCAGCAACCACAGTGACCATGTCAGCGAATTCGGTCTCAATCTTGATTAAATCATCGCCTTCTACTGCACCGAATTCATCAAAACAATCTTCTGCAATAACGGCCTCTATGGACTGCTCAACACCGAATTCGTCACCTGCGGAGTCGGTCTTACCTACCATTAATTTAAAGTCATTGACTTTAACGCCGAGATAGGCTTCTTCCAGATGCGGTCCTTCGTCACTGTCAGACTTGTCAGCAGCATCTTTAAACCCAAAATCCAACTCACCAAATGCGGTCAGGGTGTCATTGATTTTATAGGCGGCATAATTTTTAATCTCAAGGTCATCAAATTCCACATCAAAATCCTCGTCTTCGCCGATTTCCTTGCGGAACTGGATTTGCCAATCACCTTTAATCTTGTAAGTAAAGTTGTCCTTTTTAAAGACTGTTGCCGCGTTCACCGGGCCTGCCACAGCAAGGAATGCTGCCAGAACCAATCCAATTACCAATTTTTTCATCTTTTTTTCTCCAAAATTGTAAGTCACAGGACTTCCTTTTAACCTGTGCAAAATTAATAAAGCTGCCAGAGCAGCATCACTTTATTCGCACCAAGATATGTCTTGGTGCGATGAAGAATAAGACAAAAAAAATGTTAGGATTTGTCCACGTTCTCATTAAATTTCTATTTAATCTTCTTTATGATCTGGTTAGGAATAGCTTAAAGAGCAAACGCTTCAGCCCAGGCGGAAAATCTTTCGGCATGACCCGGATTAAGTTTGGCAAGGGATTTTTCAATCTTTTCCCGGGTCATGACTTTATCTCGTTTCTTCGGGCTTTTTGAATAGAATTTATCTGCGCAGCAGATGATTTTTTCTTCCAGGGTGACAGGCACCATGTCCCTGTGGGGCAGGGGCAAATCCGCTTCAATAATATTTTCAAGGGTGATGCCGGCTCCGGTATGGCGTTCGGATACAAGGCCAAATTCCCGGGGCAGACCCAACCCGTCTAAAAGTTCACGCCCAAGGTATCCGTGACATACGTAGGGGTATTTACCCGCGCAACCGATTTTCGGAGAACTGGTTTTAAAAATACCGATGTCATGGAGCATGGCTGCTTTTTCTATGAAGTCCATGTCCGGGTTCAGGTGGGCAACGCCCTTTGCAATCTCCAGGCTTTTTGCAGCCACTTGTCTGCTATGTTCCACCAGCAGGGCAAAAAGCGCTGAATCAGGATCATAAAACTGCCTGATAATTTCCACTGGGTTTATCGGCATAAAAAACCCTTACACTCGACTATCAAGTTACACTAGTTATTCAGGGAGCCGGACATCAGTACCCCCTCAATAAACGGATCAAGATCTCCATCCAGCACCCGGTCCACATCCCCGATTTCAAGATCGATACGATGGTCTTTCACCATTCTGTAGGGATGCAGGACATAAGAACGGATCTGACTGCCCCAGGCATTATCATCCTTGCCGTCATACAGGTTCTGCCTTTTTTGCTCCTGTTTCTGCTTTTCCAGCTGATAGAGCCGCGATTTAAGCACTTTCAAGGCAATCTCCCTGTTCCGGTGCTGGGAGGATTCCTGCTGACACTGGACCACCACGCCTGTGGGCGCATGGGTGATACGTACGGCTGAACTGGTTTTGTTGACGTGCTGGCCGCCTGCCCCACTGGCCCGGTACACATCAACGCGCAGATCCCCTTCATCAATGTCGATATTGATTTCATCCTTGATCTCCGGATAGACAAAGACTGCAGCAAAAGAGGTCTGGCGTTTGCCGCTGGCATTGAAAGGCGAAATCCGAACCAGGCGGTGCACCCCGGATTCGGCTTTCATGAATCCGTAACAGTTTGGGCCGGCAACATGGAGGGTTGCGCCCTTGATACCGGCTTCATCTCCCTCCTGAAAGTCAATGACTCGGCACTTGTATCCCTTTTTATCGATCCACCGGGTATACATTCTGAACAGCATTTCCGCCCAGTCCTGGGAATCCGTTCCACCGGCACCGGCATTGATGGAGACAATCGCGTCCCTGGCATCATCCTCCCCATCAAGGGTAATCTCCAGGGAAAAGCGCTTTACCTTTTTCTCCAAACGGGCCAGCATCTGAGCGGCTTCCTGCTCGGCTGCCTTGTCCGACTCCTCCCTTGCCAGTTCCAGCATCACTTCCACATCCTCAATTTCTGAAAATATGGCATTGCAGGTGTCAATAAGGCCGGCGATAGCGGTATGTTCTTTTAACATCTCGGTGGCTTTGTCCGCATCATTCCAGAAGTCTTCCCTGGCAATGAGCAGCTCAAGTTCCCGAAGCCGTTTTTCCTTTACAGGGAGGTCAAAGATACTCCTTAAGCCGGTTGACTTTAGCAGTGATGGAAGAGATGATCTGTTTGTATTCTACACTCATAAATTTTTCCTTTAGCTGTGGAAACCCAGGCCTTTAGGCTTGGGTAGCTGACTATAAAGCGCTCCTAAATTTTTTTCTCATGGATTTTATCACACAAATCAAAAAAAATGCAACCAGGCAGGCTTGGGCGGCAAGATCGCCGTGACGGGTATAAAACGTTTTGCCGGACATGACCGGAATTTGACAGGTAAGGGCGCAGGCCGTAAAAATGTCTGTTTTTTCCAGAATGGTTCCGGCAGGATCAACGAACCCTGAGATGCCTGTGTTTGCCGCCCGGACAACACTGCGCCGATTTTCAACAGCCCTGAACACGGCAATGGAAAAGTGCTGGAGTGCCGCCTGGGTCCGGCCGAACCAGGCATCATTGGTCATGGTGGTTAAAATATCTGCCCCATTGAGAACAAAGTTTCTCGCAATATCGGGAAAAAGAATCTCAAAGCAGATTAATACCCCGGTTGTTCCTGTACCAAATTTTAACGGCACCGGCCCGGTTTGCCCTTTTGAAAAATCACCGGCCCCGGCTGTCAGTTTTTCCGCAAACCGCAGCAGGCTTTTGAAAGGCACATACTCCCCAAAGGGCACCAGGTGGTGTTTGTCATAATAGCCCTTTGGCAGGGCAAGAGGCGTGAGCATGCAGGCTCGGTTGTAGTACAAAAACCCCTGGTCCGAAGGCTGGGCTGCAGGGATGCCGATGAGAAAAAAGGTGCCTGCCTTTCTCACCATGGCATCCACCCGGTTCGAGGGCACAGGGTCCATGCCGTAATAGAAAGGCAAGGCAGTTTCCGGCCACACCACAAGATCGCAGGGGATCGTCTGGAGGGATAACCGGGAATACCGGTCTATGGTTTCACCAATAAAGACTTTATCCCATTTCCGGTCCTGGGAGATGTTGGCCTGGATAACCGAAATTTTCCGGGAAGGCGCCCCTCGGATCTGCCCTTGGATGTCTGCCAGTTTAAAATGGCCGTAAAGAAAAGCCGAACAAAGCAGAATCACGGCAAGGCTTAAGCCCGCCATATTTGTTTTTTTAGGCCATGCCTTTTGGGAAAACGCCTTAAGGGCAGTTACCAGAATCCCGTTGGCAAGCACCAGCAGAAAGGAGATCCCCAGGACCCCGAAGGTGTCTGCTGCCTGAATCAAAACAAGGTTGGGATACTGGCTGTAACCAAGCCCCCCCCAGGGAAAGCCGGAAAACAAATATGTCCTGATATATTCCAGGGCAACCCAGACCACAGCCCCCCAGAATGGAACAAGGCCTTCAGGAACAGGTACCCGCTTCATGGCCAGGGCAAAAACCCCCGTGTAAAGAGACAGGTACAGGACCAAAAGCATTAGGCAGGACATGGCGACTAAAGGATTTAGGCCACCGTATTCGGTCAGGGTGGGAGAAATCCAGTAGATCAGGGGCAGATAAAAGGCGACCCCTGTGACAATACCTGCATAGAAAGCCTGCGTTGAATTAAGTCGGTCAAGGGAAAGCCATAACGGAACCAGTGCAAAAAAGGCTGCCGGATAAAGACCTGGCCCCGGGAATGCGGAGAAAAGCATTAGACCGGCGGCCAATGCAGGAACAAAAGGTAAGAAAGCGCCATATATGGGTTTGAAATGCATTTTGGGTGACCTTAATTAAAATTTCTGGTATATTTATCAAATAATCTAAGCGCTCGTCAATTTTTGGAGGGCAGTGTTTTATGACCCAGGGACATGATCGCACATCTCTTGATTCTATTTTTATTCAACAGGGCGGACCTGACCAGGCGTCTCCTTATTTTACGGAGTCAGATTTTTTTTCCCGGAAAAACATTAAAAATGTATTAATCTATTCCCCTGTGGGGATCTGTATTCTTCACCGCACCAACATCTACTGGGCAAACCCCGCCTGCCACGCCATGACCGGCCATGAAGACCGCAGTCTGGAAAACAGATCGGTCCGGACCCTTTTTCCCACGGATAAAGAATTTAAGCGTGTGTATAATATCTTTATCGCAGGAATTAACCGGACAGGAACGGCGACAGTTGACTCCCGGTTGTCAAGGGTGGACGACACCGTTTTTGACTGCCGTCTTCGGGCCTGCTGGCTGGACCCTGGTGACCATTCCCAGGGCGTGTTAATCACAGTATCGGATATTACGGAAATCAAGTCCGGACAGATCCGGGAAAATCAGGCCCGGAAAATGGAAGCCATTGGCGTGTTGGCCGGCGGCGTTTCCCATGATTTTAACAATCTGCTTATGGCCCTTCAGGGGCATTTATCCCTGATGGGGGTTAACGTAAACCGGCCGGAAAAAATCAAGGATCATATCCGACAAATGACCCGGCTGATTGAGACTGCAGCTGAAGTTACCGGTAATCTTTTAGGGTTTGCCCGCGGGGGTAAGTACCAGGTTGACACCCTGGATCTTAACCAGGTCGTGGACATGGCCCTCAATGTTTTTCAGCCGGGGGGAAAAAATATAGTCATCAAAAAAAAGCCGGCACCGGATCTTTACAAGGTAAACGGGGACCGCTCTCAGCTTGAACAGGTGTTGCTTAATCTTTTGGTCAATGCCTCCCAGGCCATGGTGGATGGCGGCACGCTTACCATAGAGACCCGGAATATAACCATCAAGGATACCAACTGCTTTCATTTTGACGTGGCACCCGGTACTTACGTGGAAATCAGTGTCCAGGATACCGGAATCGGCATGGATGATGCTATTCAGAAAAAGATTTTTGACCCCTTTTTCTCCACCAAGATGGCCGGGGATATAAAAAGACGGGGGTTAGGGTTATCAACGGTATTCGGCATTGTAAAAAATCACGGCGGCTTCATCACCGTGGAAAGCAACAAAAATGCCGGCGCCCTGTTCAAGGTGGCACTGCCCAGTTTATCCCCCGTGGATTTTCAACGCTTTGAAGAGGAGAGCGACGGATTTGATCTGATGCCCAAAGGAAAGGAAACCGTTCTTATTGTGGATGACGAGAATGAAGTCCTTGAGGTGGGGGTAAGCCTTCTTGAAGCCTTAGGGTACCAGGTTCTCCAGGCTCGCAATGGCAGGGAATGTATAGATTTGTTAGCAACGCATCCGGGCAGAATTGTGCTGGTAATCCTCGATTTGATCATGCCCGTTATGGACGGTAAGGAGACGTTTTATGGCATTCGAAAACTGGATCCGGGCATAAAGATACTGATTTCCAGTGGTGTCAACATGGATGAAGAGATAAAAAATATGCTTCGTGACGGATGTCACGGCTTTTTACAAAAACCCTTTTCCATGGACAGGTTTTCAAGGGTTATTCGCGAGATACTTGACAGACCTGCTTGACAGCCTGTTGATAACCATTTAATTTTTATGGTGCTTTACAACAATTCTGCCAAATGGTAATCTGATAGATTATTATCAGGAGTATTTTATGGAACAGATAAAAATTCGATTTGGGAATGATATTGAAACACCAACCACAGAAGAGACGTCTTTTGAAGATATGTTTCAATCCGTTAATCCCATGTTCTGCTTTTCAAAACGGATCTGGAGACCCCAGATGGATATTTTTGAAACCAGGGATGAAATCATTATCCAGGCTGAAATCGCAGGTGTTTGCCAGGAAAACATGATTATTGAAATCTCGAATAAAGCCGTAAAAATTTCCGGAGTGCGTAAAAGCAGCCAACCGGATCCCACCGCCACCTACAGGCTTGCGGAAATACAGTTCGGCCGGTTTGAACGGGTTCTTTATCTGCCCAATGTCATTGACATGGAAAAAGTATATGCTTCATATGCCAACGGGTTTCTTGAGCTGAAATTAGGAAAACAGCCTAAGATGAATTATTCTTCGGAACAGAAAATGCCCATTGATTTTTTATAACCTAGGCCCTTAGGCGATTGTATATAAAAAGGAAAACGAATGGATGAATTAAACCATCCCTCCGTCCCCATCACCACTGACGACATACCTGACGAACTGCCCATTCTTCCCATAGTGGATACCAATCTGTTTCCCAAAATGGTGTTGCCCCTGGTTTTGATCCGGAAAGAGGCCATTGATCTGATTGATGATGCCATGTCCGGCAACCGTATGCTTGGCCTTTTGCTGTCAAAGCGTTCGGATATTGATTCCAGGCACACTGCCGACGACCTGTGCCGCATTGGTACCGTCGCCGTAATTCTTAAAATGTCCAAGATGGAAGATGAAAAGGCCCAGCTGCTTATTCAGGGCCTGAACCGGTTCAAGGTGCTGGAATACCAGGAAAACCGGGATTATATGCATGCCAATATTTCCGTTCTCGAAAGCCGCAACAATGAAAGGAACAAAGAAAATCGGGCACTGATGGCCAACATTGTTGAACAGTACGAAAAGATCGTGGCCCTTTCGCCGGGCCTGCCGGCGGAAATAAGCCAGATGGTCAAGACCCTGCAGGAACCCAGCGCACTGGCCGACATGGTGGCCTCCACCATTAATGCCCCTGTTAATGAAAAACAGAAGGTCCTTGAGCTGATTGATGTGAACCGCCGTCTGAAAAAGGTCACCCGTCTGGTCAATGATCAGCTTGATATTCTTGAAATGGGCTCTAAAATTCAAAATCAGGTCCGGGAAGACATGGACAAGCGCCAGCGCGAATATTACCTGCGCCAGCAGCTCAAAACCATTAAAGAAGAGCTGGGGGAAACCGACCAGGAAGCAATTGAAATCCGGGAATACAGAACCCTGATCAGGGATAATCCCATGCCGGCAGAAGCCACAAAAGAAGCACAGCGGGAACTGGAACGTCTCGCAAAGATGCACCCGTCATCCTCCGAATATGTCGTATCATCCACCTATCTTGATTGGCTGACCTCCCTGCCCTGGAATGAATATACCGAAAATGAGCTGGATATTGCCAAGGCCAGGAAGATTTTGGACCAGGATCATTACGGCCTTGAAAAGCCCAAAAAACGGATATTGGAATTTCTGGCCGTGCGTAAACTCAAAAAAGACTCCAAAGGCCCGATACTATGCTTTGCAGGTCCCCCAGGCACAGGAAAAACCTCCCTGGGACAATCCATTGCCAGGGCCCTGGGCCGGGAATTTGTCCGCATTGCCCTGGGCGGCATCAAAGATGAAGCTGAAATCCGGGGACATCGGCGGACCTATGTGGGGGCCATGCCGGGCCGGATCATCCAGCATTTAAGAACAGCCGGTAAAAAAAATCCCGTCTTCATGCTGGATGAGATTGATAAGGTCAGCTCCTCCTACCACGGAGATCCCTCATCCGCCCTGCTTGAAGTCCTTGATCCGGAACAGAACCAGAATTTTGTTGACCACTACCTGGATGTACCCTTTGATTTGTCCGACGTCATGTTTTTGACCACAGCCAATGTGCTGCACACCATTCCACCACCCCTGCGGGACAGAATGGAGATTCTGGAGCTTACCGGGTATACCCAGGAGGAAAAGCTTAAAATTGCGACCCGGTATATTATCCCCAAACAGCGGGAGGCCAACGGTATCAATTCCGGCCAGATCAAAATAACCCCGGGCGCGATCAAACAGATTATTTCCGGGTATACCAAGGAATCAGGTTTACGCAACCTGGAACGTCAAATCGCCGCCATATGCCGGGGCGTTGCCGCTAAAGTAGCCGAACATCAGGTGGAAAATCTGACCATTGGACGCAAAGAAATTCCCGAATATTTAGGCCCCATTCAGCACATGCCTGAGATGGCCACCCGGATAAACGTGCCGGGCGTGGCAATGGGTCTTGCCTGGACCCCAGTGGGAGGTGAAGTGCTTTTTGTGGAAGCCGTGGCCATGAAGGGCGGCAAAAAGGGCTTGGCGCTCACCGGACAGCTTGGGGATATCATGAAGGAATCTGCGTCTACCGCGTTAAGCTTCATCCGGTCCAATGCAGACCGCCTGGCTGTGGATGATACCTTCTTTGATACCCATGATATCCACATCCATGTGCCCGAAGGATCCATTCCCAAAGACGGTCCATCTGCCGGGGTGACCATGCTTACAACCCTTGCCTCCCTGATCACCAAAAGGAAAGTAAAATCCCGTCTGGCCATGACCGGAGAGATTACCCTCAGGGGTGAGGTTCTGCCCGTGGGGGGCATCAAGGATAAAGTGATTGCGGCGCACAGAGCCGGTATCCGGTCTTTGATTCTGCCCCTTTGGAATAAAAAAGATATGGAAGATGTTCCTGAACATATTAAATCCACCATGACCTTCTATTTTACCGATAAAATGAAAGATGTTATCAATAAGGCCCTGGAGGAGAAAAAATGATATTCCGTATCAATTATACGACCCGATCATTGATGCCGGCTTTTATTCTATGCCTTGCGATTGCCGTGGCCGGATGCGGTGCCGGAACCTATGATTCCCACAGCAAATCTGCGGATAAACAATACAGCGGCCCCGAAGCCACCCAGCGCCCCTATCGCATTGCAGGAAAGCGCTATTATCCCATGACTTCGGCAAGCGGGTATGTGGAAAAAGGACACGCCTCCTGGTACGGCAGAAAGTTCCACGGTCGAAAAACATCCAACGGCGAAACCTACAACATGTATGCCATGACCGCAGCCCACAAGACCCTTCCCATGAACACATGGGTCAAGGTTGAAAACCTGAACAACGGCAGAAATATCACGGTGCGCATCAATGACCGGGGCCCCTTTGTGGCCGGCAGGATCATAGATTTATCTTATAACGCAGCCCGACGCATTGGTATCGTAGGGCCCGGCACGGGCCGGGTAAAGGTAACCGCCCTTGGCAAGGCAACCGCCTATTCCAAGAAAGAACACACCCCGGTAAACTTTACCCCTGTGAATTACTGGAAAGGTAATTTTACGGTGCAGGTAGGGGCATTCAAGGTGAAAACCAATGCGGATCAGTACCGAATCAAGTTATCTAAAAATTATCTTAATGCCCATATTGTTCCCTATGCGGATCACCGGGGG
>DATFIL010000512.1:0-2653 GCA_035270145.1 Desulfobacter sp.
TCCACCATATGCCGCCCCATAGCATGGTTGTGAGATTGATTCCATGATGGTATCTGCAATTTCTCGAAGTGCCCGGCTGCCGTTTAAATGCCCGTAGGTCTCCACAACATGTTTGAAATTATCAATGTCCATAAAGATTAGGGCAAAGGATGTGTTTTCAGTTTTACTACGTTCGAGCAACTGATACAGCTCATCGTACAGATAACGCGTGTTGTAAAGGCCGGTTAAATCGTCATGTATAACTAAATGTTCCAGTCTCGCATTAATTCGTTTCATTTCCCTTCGAGAATGGCTCAGTTCAAGTTGTGTCTTCACGCGCACAAGCAATTCGGTGGTATTAAATGGTTTGGTGATGTAATCCACTACGCCGGCCTGGAATCCTTCCACAACACTATTTTCATCGGTCCTGGCCGTCAGAAAGATGATAGGAATATCCTGGGTTTCGGTCTGATTTTTGAGTTGTCGGCAGACTTCAAAACCGTCCATTTCCGGCATCATGATATCTAAAAGAATCAGATCAGGCGGGTCCTTGGCAATTTTTGCCAATGCGGATTTACCGCCCATGGCACTGCATACGTTAAACTGGTGTCCCAGAACCGTAACGAGAATATCGATATTTTCCTGGGTGTCATCTACGACCATTACCGTAAAATTTTGATCGTTATTCACAGGAATTTACCTTTCGAATTGTATTCATATAAAGATGGAATATAATCTCCTATTTTGTCAAGGAAATAGATAAAATAGCTGCAATTCTTACTGAATTGTTCAGCAGACAGGGTTGTATATCAAGTGCCGCAAAAGGTCCGGGTTACCCGCTCTTCGTTGGCGGGTGCTTGGGCATAATCGGTAAAATCCGGCTGTTCCGTAAAAGGGTTTTCATAAATCGTCGTCAGCAGATGAACCTGACTGAAATCATCTCTGGCTTCGGCATCCTCGATCGCCTTGTGAATTCGATGATTTCTTGGAATGAAAAGGGGATTGACCCGGTTCATTTGAGTCTGAATGGCCTCTGGACTATTTTCTTTAACCAGCCGCTGCTGCCATGATTCAAGCCAGGCCGCAACCGCATCCGGCGCTTTGAAAAGTTTTTGGAATTGCGGCGTCATATCCGAACCTTGCCTGATATGATCTGCCAGATAGCGAAACGTCAGGGTAAAATCGGCTTTTTGGTTCTGCATGAGGGCAAGCAGTTCCTCAAGAAGGGAAGAATCCTGATCACCCGGATTTTCTATCCCGATTTTTTTAAGCAGACCAACGCTTTGGGCGTGAAAAAATTCATCTTCAAAAACGGACAGGGTGGCATCAATCACATCCGCTGCCGCTTCATCTGTTTTTCCTAAAAGCGTTTTTAAACAAATGCCAAGAGAGTGCAGGTTCCATTTCATGATGGCGCCTTGATTGGCATAACGGTATCTTCCCATGGTATCAATGGAACTGAAGACCATATTAGGGTCATAATAATCCATAAAGGCACAGGGGCCATAATCAATAGTCTCCCCTGAAATTGAGGTGTTATCCGTATTCATGACACCATGAATAAATCCAAGCTGCATCCATTTGGCCACAAGTCGGGCCTGCTTTTTGGCCACCGATGAAAAAAATTGTCTGTATCGGTCTTTTTTTGCCGGAAGTTCAGGATAATGGCGGCCAATGACATAGTCGGCAAGATCGCGTATTGCCGTTTCATCGCCCCGGGCGGCAAAATATTCGAAACTGCCCACCCGGACAAACCCCGATGCGACCCGGGTCATAATGCCTCCCGGATGACCCCCATCCGGGCGCAGGATTTGTTCTTCTGTGGAGATGATTGCCAGGGCCCTGGTGGTGGGTACGCCTAGCCGATGCATGGCCTCACTGACAATGTACTCACGGATCACAGGTCCAAGAGGCGATTTGCCGTCTCCGCCCCGTGAAAACCGGGTTCTGCCGGAACCTTTGAGTTGAACATCCAAACGTTTGCCGTCCGGGGTGATTTTTTCTCCGAGCAGAATGGCCCGTCCATCCCCAAGTTGGGGAACAAAGTTGCCGAATTGATGACCGGCATAGGCCATGGCAATGGGTGTGGAATCTGCAAAAACAAGGTTGCCTGCCAGACAATCTGTCAGTTCTTCGGTGTCTTTAGTAAAATTTAACCCCAGTTCCCGGCCCAGTTTCAAGTTGTATTTTTGCAATACAGGATTCTGTACAGGTTCAGGCATAATTGTTTCATAAAATTTTTTCGGAAGAGCTGCGAAACTATTTTCAAACCCGGCTTTAAGGGTTGACACTGCAGTTGTCTTTTTCATAAAATGCACTCCTCTCTTGCTTTTTTGAATGGCTGTTCTTTGTACCATGTAGAAACAATAAAATAATGCATGAATACGAAGAAGTCATCATTCGTGTTCATCTATTTTTAAACTAGTGCTTACACCCTGGCAATTTTTTCATTCCGGTCAGGGCATTCAGTTATTATTTAAATAAAAATAAGGATTCTTCCATGGCTAATAGTCTTTACATCACGACGACTGAAACCCGGAACGGAAAAATTCTCATTGTTTTGGGTATCATGCAGCTTTTGCTCAAAGATATTCGGACTGTGGGATTTTTCAGGCCCATTATCAACCCGCGCCAAAAAGGCGCCAGGGATCACGATATTGATTTGGTGCTTTCC
>DATFIL010000513.1:0-2164 GCA_035270145.1 Desulfobacter sp.
GGGAAAGTGAGCATATTTTCCCGTGCCGATTATATTTGTGGATTGAATTGTTCCCCAAGTTTGATCAAGTTTGATTGCAAATGAAATTCCGGAAACCATTTATGAGTCTCAATATCCAATCGTTTTTTGAGACTTAATGGAAAGGTATGTCATGTTTCTGAAACAAGAGTAGCGAGCTTTACTTCTGCCATTTCTTACCTTTCTGGAATCGTTAATAGTCCGCTTTTATACCATAAATGCTCGGTCAACTTTTGTATGTATAAAATTTATCCTTGCAATTCCGGGTCATGAATGATTATCTCAAATAAAATTTATTTTCTGTTCTTGATTTTAACATAGTGCTATTTATGGGGTTACATTAAACCTATACGGTGAATGCAACACATTGAAACCATTTATAAAAATCGAAACACCTATAAAATGAGTATTACCAACCGATGGCCCAAACTTGGCCGGAGAACGAGGGGCGCCCCTCGTTCTCCTCTGCTGTAGGCTTCGACAACCAATGAAAACACTTTGCAGCCATAGCAAGCTCCCAGAAAAACCCGAAACCAGTCCAACCGTAGGCGGCATCTTCAGGGAATACGGCCCTGCCTTCAGAGCCTCAAACAGGCTGCATCCCCGTCAGCACAAGGTGATGTACGATATCGAACATTGCCGGTGTGGGGAGTTCGGCACCCATTGGGAAATCTGCGACACATGCGGCCATCTTGAAAAAGGATACAACTCCTGCCGGAACCGCCATTGCCCAGGCTGTAACAATATCGCCCGGCGCAGATGGGTGGCGGCCAGAATCGACGAATTGCTTCCGGTGTCCTACCACCACTGCGTTTTTACCCTGCCTGATATCTTCAATCCCCTGTGCCGGTTCAACCGGCAGGTCATGTATGACCTGCTGTTTGAAAGTGCCTCAAAAACCCTGCTGGCGTTCGGGGAGAATCCCAAGCGCCTGGGGGCCAGGATCGGATTTTACGGTATTCTTCATACCTGGGGCGGCAACCTGTGGCTCCATCCGCACATTCATTTCATTGTCACCGCAGGCGGGATAAATACCCGGGGGGAGTGGGTGGAGCCTCGATACAGTTCTACCTTTCTGTTTCCGGTCAAAGCGCTTTCCAATGTATTCAGGGCCAAATTCCTGAGCGGCCTGATTGCAGCCCACAGTCGGGGAGATTTAAAACTGCCGGATGAACTGACTCAGTTTTCCGATCTCTGCGCCTTCAGGCAATGGCTGTTCCATACCGTTCCAAAAGCCTGGGTGGTATACTCCAAACCACCGTTCTCAGGTCCGGCAGACGTCGTTAAATACATCGGCAGATACACCCATTCAACAGCCATCAGCAACAACAGGATTATATCCGTTAAGGATGATACCGTTGAATTCTGGTTCAAAAATACCCGGAATAAATCCAGGTGGGAAACAAGCGCTTTGCCGGTGATGGACTTCATTGACCGTTTCCTTTTGCATGTTCTGCCCAAACATTTTCACCGGATCAGATATTATGGGTTTCTGGCCAACGGGCAGGCCGGAAGACATATACCGGCAATACGACAGGCTTTGAATGACCAGGCCACACCTGATCCTGCCCCTCTGAAAGAACAGCAACCTCGATGTCCGGCCTGCGGTAAGGGGAAGATGATCACGATCCTGGTGTTGGACGGTCATGGCAACGTGGTAAAAGAAGATTTACCCAAAATAGAGATCAAACAAATTCCGGCGAAAGCAAGGGAACCATAAAAGGCTTTACTTTGGAAACAATTACCGATATCAAAAAACAGGCAAAGTCCTGTCAGGGAGTGGTATTGGCAATCAGCGCCGGTTCCCGGTTTTTTCGATTCTTTTTTAAGCCGGATCGGATAAATTAGAAGGGTGAAGCAAGATGAACGCTCAACTTTACCAGGAAAACTTTATGATCGGAGTTGTTCAATCCAAGTTTAAGGATAAGGATTCTCCTGCTTTTACCCAAGTAAGCACCTGCGAGGCTTCGACCCGGTTAATGTAACAAGACGTTCAAGCAGAAAAAAACACGGAAACGCATTGGTTGTAGAAAATTTTTGGTTGTGTTTTTTTCTGCTTAACTTAACGTTCACGGCGGCTCCGCCGCCGTGAATCGCGGTGCTGACTTCGTCCAGTACCTTGTCCAGTCGCCTCTGGCGCCTGAAC
>DATFIL010000514.1:0-8939 GCA_035270145.1 Desulfobacter sp.
ACGCAAACTCATGTTTGTATTTGAGGATTTGGGCAATGTGGATGATACTGCCATGAGGGAAATTCTCAAGAAGGTTGAAGGTCAGCAACTCACCTACGCATTGAAAACCGCCACCGAAGACACTCTTTTCCTACGCATTGAAAACCGCCACCGAAGATATGAAAGACAAGATTTTTGCCAATTTGTCTCAGCGGGCCGGTGAAATGCTTAAGGACGATCTTGAGGCCCTGGGCCCTGTCCGCCTGGCAGAGGTTGAAGAAGCCCAGCAAGCTGTGGTCAGGGCTGCCAAGGAGCTTGAGGCCGACGGCACCATAACCCTGGGTAAAGGAAAGGATGATGTCCTTGTCTGATCAAGAAGAACAAAAGCCTGAAAACTTTTTGTCACAAGATGATGGATTCAAGGCCATTGATGTGGGCTCCCTTGATAATTTTGATGGGGAGGTATCACTTAAGCGGCCGGATGCCGAACCTGATTTTGACCGGTTTAAGCTTTTGTTTGATCCTTTGGAAGTTGAAAGACAGGAAGGTGGGTTTGAGGCCGTTTATAAAGTTACCCAACAGCTTAAAGAGGAGTTGTTTGAACCTTTGATCCAGGGCGCGGATGTGGATACGGGTGAACCTGCTAAAAAATCGGATGTCTCCGGTCCTGCTTTAGCGGACGCCCAGGATGCGGATGAACCAAAAGAGGAGCCCACGCCGGAAGAACAAGGATTTGCCGCAGGCTATGAGAAAGGTATGACCCAGGGGCTTGAAAAAGGGCAGGCCTCCGGCCATGCCAAGGGCTATGAAGAGGGGCTGGAAAAAGGCCGGGGAGAAGGGTTTAAACAGGGAGAGACCGACGGATTTGCCAAAGGCGAGGCCGAAGGCTTTGAAAAGGGGATGGAAGAGGGACGTGATGCCGGAAAACAGGAAATTGGCCAGGAAATGGCGCAGATCCTGGATCCTTTCCGACAGGCACTGGGAACCGCAGACCGGATGCTGGAAGAGATGCTGGCGCGATATGAAACCCAGTTGGTTGAACTTGTTTGTCAAATTGCCGGTAAAGTGGTAATGGCCAAACTGGACGCGGATGATACTTTGATTAAGAACACAATCCTGGACGCGTTGGCCCAGCTTGCCTCCCCGGAACAAATTAACCTGAGTGTTGCCGAAGAAGATTATGAATATGTGGAGATGATTAAGGAGACCTTTTTTGAGTCTGTACGCTCCCTGACGAATATTACAGTAAATACGGACGCCATGATTCCCAAAGGGGGCTGTCGTATTGAAAGTGCCGGTGCCACCATTACCACAGATCCCGAATCCAAACTTAAAGCGGTTTATGACGCCATTGCCCAGGCGGGGAAATAGGCGATGATATGATGAACGATCTGTTTGAAAAAGTGAATTTCAGTGTTTATGCCAATGCTGTGGAAAAGGTCAGGACCGTGACACCTGAAGGTCGGGTGTCCCAGGTGATCGGGCTGATTGCCGAAGGGGACAGTTTAGGCCTTGGCGTGGGCGGTGTGTGTCGTATTATCAATGACCATGGGATGGCCGTGATGGCTGAAGTGGTGGGCTTCCGGCAGGAAAAAGCGTTGCTCATGCCCTTTGGTGATATCAGGGGAATCAGCATGGGAAGCCGGATTGTGCCGGTTGCCTCTTCTCCCATGGTGCCGGTGGGCGATGACATGCTTGGGCGCGTACTGGACGGCATGGGAAATCCCATTGACAATAAGGGGCCGATTTCAGGTTCAACGTCTTATTATCTGTATGGAAAGCCCCTGGGACCCCTGGAACGAAAAATGATCAAAGAGCCCCTTGATGTCGGCATCGGGGCCATTAACTCCATGATTACCCTAGGCCGGGGACAGCGGATAGGTATTATGGCCGGCTCCGGCGTGGGAAAAAGTGTGCTCATGGGCATGATGACCAAACATACCAATGCGGATGTGGTGGTGATCGGGCTTATTGGGGAGCGGGGCCGGGAGGTCAAGGATTTTGTGGAAGAGACCCTGGGAGAGGAAGGGCTCAAGCGGGCTGTCCTCGTGGCGGCCACATCGGATTCCCCGCCGTTGACCCGTATGCGGGGAGCCTATCTGGCCACCACCATTGCCGAGTACTTCAGGGATCAGGGCAAGGATGTGCTGCTCATGCTGGATTCCATTACCCGGTTTGCCATGTCCTCCAGGGATGTGGGGTTGGCTGCAGGTGAGCCGCCGACCACCAGAGGATATACGCCCTCATTTTTTGTCCAGATTCCCATTCTTCTCGAACGTCCCGGCGTGCTTGAAAGTGGTGGTTCAATCACCGGAATTTATACGGTTCTGGTGGAAGGCGATGATATGAACGACCCGGTGGGGGATACGGTACGTTCCATAACGGACGGACATATTGTTCTATCCAGGGATCTTGCCAATCGTGGGCATTACCCGGCCATTGATGTCATGGCCAGTGTCTCCAGGGTCATGCGGGATGTCAGCAACCCCGACCACATGGCCATGCGGGATAAAGCCGTCAATATCATGGCAGCATATCAAAATGCAGAGGACATGATCACCATCGGTGCTTATGTAGACGGGTCAAACCCTGATGTAGACCAGGCCAAAAAATTGATGCCCGGCATCAATCAAATGCTGCGCCAAAATATTGACCAAAAAAAGGATATGCAGGCCAGTGTAACCGGCCTGAAAAGGGCGCTGGGAATCAAAGGCTCGCCGGCTGAACCCAAAAAAAGCAGGCCTAATTCATGAAAAAATTTCAATTCAAACTCCAAAGCCTTTTAAAGTACAAACGCCATCTTGAACAGGTAGCCAAACAGGAAATGGCTAAAACTGTGGCCGATATCCAAACCTGTGAACAGCGTATCACAGGGTTGCAAAAAGACAGAATATCGGCGACTGACCAGCTTGAATCCCAGGTGGAAAAAGGGATGGGGGCAGGCCAGTTCAACCGGTACACAGAATTTATTACTGCCCTTGACCAGTCGATCATACTTGAACGGAACAAAAAAAACGAACTGGAAAAAATTCTGGGCGACAAGCGGGAAGCCCTTAAACAAAGAACCATTGAAAAGAAATCATTGGAACGGCTGCGGGAAAAACAGGCCCGGGAATATACCCATGAAATGATCCGGGAAGAACAGAAAAGCCTGGATGAAATTGCATCCTTGAAAACGGCCAGGGAGGTGAACAATGAACACATTTAAGCGCTGGATAGCGGGTGTTTTGGTCAGTCTGCTTCTGGTAACAGCAGCCTTTGTTGGTGTTTCATATATACATTGGGGGCAGCCGGCACTGGTTTTGGCAGAAGATCAGGATAACCCGGAAAATACATCGGCTGAAGATGAAAACACAGAAAACGCGTCTGCACCCTGTCCGGAATGCCCTGAATGTCCGGACCCTGCCAAGGTCGTTCTCCAGGGCCTTGAAGAGAAGAAACAAGCCGTGGCCGAGGCCAGTGAAAAACTGGCCAGGGAAAAAAAAGAACTGGAGAGCTATGAAGCCCAGATTGATGAAAAATTAGAGTCGCTGACGGCCCTGAAAAAGCAGATTGAAGCGGATATGGCCCGGCTTGAAAAAAAGAAAACCGCAAAAGAACGGGAAGAAGCTGCCGCCTTTGAAGCAAAAATGAACCGTCTGGTAAAAATGTATGCCAGTATGAAACCCAAAGCAGCTGCGGAAATTGTCAATAAGATGGAACTTTCTGTTGCCTATGAAATATTTTTAAGAATGCGCGAAGTTTCCGCCTCCCAGATCCTGGCTTTTGTAGAGTACGAAAAGGCCGCAAAAATCAGCGAACGCATGGCCTTTAAAAAAAGATAAACCACGAAAAGCATGGAAGAACACGGAAATGAAAAGCAGTTTTATTTTTGAACAAAGGTACTTATGCGCTCCGTGGCGCTGTCTTTTCAGTGCGTTCCGTGTCTTCCGTGGTTATAATTTATAATTATGACAAGTTAACCCGGTCCCCACGTTTGGGGATAAAAGCACTATATCCGTTCTCGTTGAGACGCCGGGCAAATGCCGCGCTCTGGTCAGTTTCGCCGTGGACAACAGCAATTTTTTTCACCCGAAGATTGGATCCGGCAACCACCTGCATCAGCTCATGGCAGTCTGCATGGGCTGAAAATCCGCCGATTTTTTCCACATGGGCTCTCAAGGGATAGGATTTTCCCAAAATTTTGACTTCCGGCGCCTTGTCTGCGGCCGAATTTTCCTGCAACCCGAATTCTTCAATACGACGGCCCAGGGTGTTTTGGGCCATATACCCCACGATAAGGATGGTGTGTTTGGGATTATGGATTTTATAACGCAGGTGATGGAGAATCCGGCCCGCCTCACACATACCTGATGCCGAAATTACAATATGCGGGGTATCGTCCTGGGTGACGCGCATGGATTCTTCTACCGATTCAACAAACTTAATGTCTTTAAAATAAAAGGGGTTAATGCCCTTTTCCAGAAATATTTTATGGGTTTCCGGGTCATAGGTTTCCGGATGTTCTCCAAAGACTTTTGTGATATTTGATGCCAGTGGACTATCCACATAAATAGGTATTTGGGGAACAGCGCCGGATTCATACAACTGGTGAAGAAAATAAATAATCTCCTGGGTTCTGCCATAGGCAAAAGCAGGAATCAGAAGCGCGCCCCCCCGTTCTATTGTCCGGTTCAAGGTATCTCTCAGGCTGCTGGAAAGATCCGCCACCGGGGTATGCTCACGGTCCCCGTAGGTGCTTTCAATGATCATCAGATCAATATCCCTGTCCTCTTCATCAAATTTCAGGGTGGGGTCTTTTAAAATGGGTTTTTCAAACCGGCCGACATCACCGGTAAAAAGTATTTTAAGGGGTTTACCGCCGTTCTCGGGTTTCACCGTAATCAAAGAAAAGGCAGACCCTAATATATGGCCGGCCACGTAAAATTTCACAGTGATTCCCTTTCCAATGGTCACTTCCGAACCAAAGGGGTATCCGTCAATAAAGGAAAGGGATTCCAGCGCATCCTGCTGGGTATACAGTGGTGTTACCATGTCAAGGCCGTACTCTTTGTGAAGTGCGGCAATGGCATCCACATTCAGTTCATGGCGGCCTGTTTTCAGCAGTTTTTTGATCCTGGCTTTTTCCTTGTTGGAAATCTGCCGTTTGGTTTTGGACTGTTCAAGCTGATACAGAAACGCACGCAGGGATTTATAGTTAAGGTACAGGGCATCAGATTCCTGGATATGCCCTGAATCCAGGAGCATATAATCCAGAGCGTCTTTGGTGGGACGGGTGGTGACAATCCGGCCGGAAAAGCCGTTTTTTGTTAACAGCGGAATTCGGCCGGAATGATCAATATGGGCGTGGGAAAGAATCATCGTTGTGATTTCAGACCGGTTTATTTCAAAATTTTCATTTTTCTCCCGGCTCTCCTTTCTTCGGCCCTGGTACATGCCGCAATCCAATAAAATTTTATCAACGCCTGTATCCAGCATATGCATGGATCCAGTCACCTCTCCTGCTGCTCCGAAAAATCCAACGTCAACCATAGCTTCGTACCTTTCTTCGAACTAATCAGTTGAATAGTTTCTTTAATAAGGCCGTAGTCTGCTTCGCCGGATTTTCCCGGATAGCCTTTTCCTCTTTTGCCAGATAATAAAAAATGCCGTCCAAAGCTTCTTCAACAGTATAGTCTGTCAGATTGCCTTTTACATCGGGAACCAGGGGCAGAGATTTATATTTTTCCATCATCTGGTCATAGGATCTAATTGCCCCGATTTCTTCCAGGGATTCCTCCACCACCGGCGTAAAGGCCTCGGTGAGATCGCCAGAAGTTTTTTGCTTAAAATATTGGGTGGCAGCATCATCCGCGCCATTGAGAATGCTGTTGGCATCCTCAAAGGACATCTGGGAAATGGCATTTACAAACAACGCCTTGGCCTTGGGGGTGGCCGCCTCGGCCGCCCGGTTCAGTTTCAGTTCCAGATCCGCTGCATAGGCCCCCAACCCAGCCTTATCCATAAAGGTCTGCGCCGTGGAAAGATAGGAAGGCAAAGGGATATGAATGCTGGCATCTGAGTTAAATCCGCCTTCAGCACCCAACTGGCTGACAACGGTTCCGGCGCCTGTTTCCAGCGCCTCCTTAAGACCGGAAATAATTTCGCTGTTGGTCAGGCTGCCGGCACTCCCGGAACTGCTGCCCTCACTTGTATCACCCGTGCCCATGGATTTAATCAATGAAGCGCCTTGTTCCAGCAGGGAATTTCCAGCCAGAGCAGACGCCTGCCCCCCCAGAACAAAGGCAAAAACAAGAGCTACGGCCAAAACGCTGATTCTTTTTTTACACATTTTAAACGATCCTCCTAATAATTAATTAAATAAACCCTTTATCAGCCCCTTGGCTCTATCCTTAATATCAGTTTTCTCACCAGACTCCGATCCGTCGCCGTTAATGAGTTGTTTGAGCTCACCGGCGTCGGGCAGCTGCTTCTTCAATATGGATTCAAAATCCGGCCGCACCTTTGGATTTTCCCAACTGCCGGTTATCACAAGGGGGATCAACAGCCCTGAACGGTCCTTGGTGTCCCCCTGCCCCTTAAGCGTGGCCACCAGTTTCGGTTCAATCCTGAAATCCAGAGTTTCTTTTACCAGATGGGTCTGTCCGCCGGCAACAAGTCTTAACAGGGGGGAGACAAGGGATGCCTCCGGAATTTTTACAAGTCCCTTGGCTGCTGTATATGGAATCTTAAGTTCAGCAAAATCGGTTCTCGGCTTTTCCGTGGTGTATTCGCCCAAGCCAATACCTGCCTTAGCATTACGGATGGTTCCGGCAATATCAATACCCACGATAGCACCATCAACAAATTTAAGCTGTCCGTTGCCGGCCAGGGTCTTTTTAATCATATCCGGGGTGTCACCGGTCATGGAAAGGGAAATATCCGAGGCCAGTGTCCCTTCAATAATATCTTTGCCCATACTATCCCGAATGACGGGTCCTGCCTGTACGTCGCTGGTTGTCAGGTGCAGGTTTGTTGTCGGGGTATTTTTACGCACATCAAGCCCAACCTTTGCCCCAACCTTTCCCTGGTACAGATCAATGGCAAAAGGATCCAGGGTAAATACGCCGTTTTTGCCTGCCAGAGAAGCTGTCATATTGGCCATGCTCAATCCCGCAACCTTAAGGCTGTCAATGTTCACCTTTGCATCCAGCACCATCCTGCGTAACGGCGCATAATCAATGGTACCGGCTTCTCTGCTGTCCTTACCGGTGTCCTTGGCCGTGGACCCATTTTGGGCTGAAGCAGCCCGGCCCGAATCCTTTTCCGTTGCCAAAGGCAGATAACGGTCCACATCAATCTTATCCAGGGAAAGGATACATTTAAGGTCCGGTTTTTCAAACGCCTGGGCCTGGGCACTAAAATTCATGGTAGAATCATCCAGCACCAAAACCCCGTTTGATATGCTCACTGCCTTAGCGGACCCTTTGACAACAGCCTCCAGGGAAAGCTTATCCAGGGCTAAAGCATCACTGGTTTCAATGGGAAACGGCTGATCCAGGGAGACAAACAACTTTTTGGGCGAAAAGGGTGCCAGATCAACAGCCAGATCAACGACCTGTTCGGTCATAGGTTTAATCAGCCGGCCTTTAAGGGAAAGAGCCAGATGATCCAGCGCCTTGATCATAAGGTCAACATCAATATCTGCGGCACCTGGATTTTTTCCCACAGGCCCGACTGTGCCGGTCAAAGATAGGGGTTTTCCGTCCATTTTGGCACCCAAAGTAATATCAATGGCTTTATCAAGGCTGACGCCGGACAAATCTAAATTAAGATCTGAAATCTTTTTGGACAGGCCGCTGTCCTTGTCCACATACGAAAGGAACCCGTTGATGACGGCAAATTGGTCAACGATAAGTGATTCAATGGGAAGTTCTGTGCTGCCTGTTTTTGTTTTTGCAGAGCTATCCTGCCCAGGGTCGGTGGATTGGACCTGATCACCCTGAGCCGAAGTGCCACTATCCAAGGGCCCTATATTTTCCCAGTTCCCCTGACCAGCCTTATTTTTAACCAACGCAATACGGGGAGACGCCACAATGAATTTTTCCACCTGAACCTGTTTGGAAAAAAGGGGCAGAACCTTTACCCGGGCTTCAAAACTTTTCACCGTGATCATGGGCTTTTCCCCAAATCCGTCAGGATTGCCCAGGGTCAAGTCAGACAGGCGAATCCCGGCCCAGGGAAACAGGGATAGTTTGATATCGTCGCCCATGGAGAAACTACGCCCGGTATGCCGGGTCACCATAGCTTCAATGTTCGGTAGATACTTTCCGACATCCACAAACATGGGAACCAGTACAGCAGCCCCGATAACCAGACCGGCAAGAATGCCTATCGTAACGATGACCCACTTTAAGAATCTGAGCATAGATTCAAACTCCTTGAGGTAGTAATCCGCATCCGGAAATAATCTTTTCTGACGGTTTCCGGATGCGGATTTATTCTATTTTTTACTGGTTACGAAAGTGCAGACAGCGCAGATTCATAATCCGGCTCCTGTTTGATCTCCGGCACAAGCTGGGCATGAATCACCTCTCCGGATGCATTGAGAACAACAACGGCCCGGGCCGTAAGACCGGCCAGCGGTCCGTCCTGCATGGCCACACCATAGGAAAGTGCAAACTGCGGACTACGGAAGACAGACGCAGTCACAACGTTCTCAATGCCTTCGGCAACGCAGAACCGTTTATGGGCAAAGGGCAAATCGCCTGAAATACAGAGCACAACCGTATTTTCATAGTCACCGGCTTTTTTATTGAATGTGCGAACAGATGTGGCACAGATGTCGGTGTCAAGGCTTGGAAAAATATTAAGCACCACCTGTTTACCGGCAAACGAAGACAGTTTGATGTCTGATAAATCCTGTCCCACAAGGGTAAAATCTTTTGCTTTTTCTCCGGGCTGGGGAAAATCACCAGCCA
>DATFIL010000515.1:0-2170 GCA_035270145.1 Desulfobacter sp.
CCTTTGAACAAAATATCATTAAAGGCATGGGCGCAGGCGCCGTTGACGGCAAGCTCAGTGCCGATACCGATGCCCACGACCATGAATCCCACCTGGTTGATCAGACTGTAGGCCAGCACCCGTCGCAGATCATTCTCAATCACGGCATAGAAAATGGGAAAGGCGGCCATGCCCACACCGATCCAGATCAAAAGATCCGTCCCCGGGTAGAGCCTTGCCAGGGCATATACAGCCGTTTTGGTGGTGAATGCACTTAAAAACACGGCGCCGCCAATGGTGGCCTCAGGATAGGCATCCGTGAGCCAGGGATGCAGGATGGGCCAGGCACAGTTGAGGCCGATACCGAAAAACATCAGCCAGGATCCCGGGCCGGACAGGGTCATCAGGGACATCTCCAGGGAGCCGGTGTGTGAATAGTGGAACACAATGCCTGCCAGCAGCACAAGGCCTCCGAACGCATGGAGCAGAAGATAGCGAAAACCCGCTGTCTGGGCTTTTGGGGTTTTCCTGGCCCAGATCAGCATGACCGATCCTATGGTCAATGCCTCCCAGAAGACAAAAAAGGTAAAAAGATCACCGGCAAATATGGCGCCTAAAGCGGCACCAGCATAGAAAAAGCCTGCCACATACTCCACATCGTTTTTAAATCCCAGGATATAAATGACCGTAATAAAAGCAATGATGTGAAAAATATAGCCGAACAAAAGACTTAACCGGTCAACATGGAGCAGCACCAGGTTGAAATCGCCAAAGACCAGTTGATGATGATCTCCCAACGGAATGTGGATCAGGTTTAAAAACCCCACCACCGGAATGAGAAGCATATAAACGGATTTGGCCCGGCCCTTGAAAAAGGGTACCAGCAGGCCGCCCACCATGAAAATCAGTGCCGGCATCAGATCCGTTGCCAGTGCAGTATCGGCAGCCATAACTATTTCACTGGTCATAATAATCCTCCCGACGTTTTACCAGGGGCCGCAGCACATACTTGGAGACCAATACCAGGATGACGCAGGCCACAAATCCGTAAAAGGAGTAAAAACCCCAGAAATTTTCCCACTCATAGTAAGCATGGTGGTGAATAACATGATGTTTGGCCAGATAAAGGTACACCCCGTTCAGAACGAGCAGACCTACCACGCAAGCGAAAAAGACCGCCAGCAGCCGCTTTACATTTTTGGGATCGTCAAACAGATGTTTTTTTTCTTCCATGGGTAAAAAGCCTTCAACAGGTTGTTTAGAAAGGTGAATGGAATAAGATAAATGCCATATACAGACAGGCAATGGTAAAAACCACCACGAACACGGGCTTATACCCCGGCACAGGGTCATGCTTTAATTCCATAAGTTCTTTGTCATCTTGTGGGTTCATCTGTCTAACCTCCTGTAAAACCGGTTACGGCAAGGGTTGAAAGCTTCAGAAACGGCTGGGGGACAAAAAAGAATATAAAGGATATCAATGCGGTGATCACCAGGGGGACCACGCACATCACAGGTGCTTCGTCAAATTTGCGTTCAAACATGGCCTCCGCCTGTGTGCAGAAAAACGCCTTGTAAAATATGGGCATGAAATAGGCGGCATTGAGAAGAGAAGAGGTTAAAAGCACAAAGAGCATGACGGCCTGATCTCCTTCAAGGGTGCCTAAAACCAGATACCATTTGCTGATAAAGCCACCCGTGGGCGGTAGCCCGATAATGGACATGGCGCCAATGAGAAAGGCGGTCATGGTGATGGGCATGCGATAGCCGATGCCCACCATCTGGCTTAAATATTTTTTGCCTGTGGCCACATAAATGGCTCCGGCACAGAAAAACAGGGTAATCTTGCCGAATGCATGCATGGTGATATGCAGGATACCCCCGGTCATACCTTTGGGTGACAGAAGCGCTGCGCCAAGGACGATATAAGAGAGCTGACCAATGGTGGAATAGGCCAGCCGCCGTTTGAACTCATCCTGGGACAGGGCAATGGCGGAACTGGTCAGAATGGTCACCGAAGCAATAAACGCCACAAGTCCGCCAAGGCCTAAAGAGGAGAGAAGTTCCACCCCGAAAATACCGGTCAACACCCGGATAATGGAAAAGACACCCACCTTGACAACGGCCACGGCATGCAGCAACGCAGATACCGGGGTTGGCGCCACCATGGCAGCCGGCAGCCAGGTGTGTA
>DATFIL010000516.1:0-3860 GCA_035270145.1 Desulfobacter sp.
CATGATAGATGGCCGCCGTGGACAGAAAAACGGCCGGCTGGGTGTTTTCCGTCTGGTTCAGCGGGGCACCGCCGGCATTCATGATCTCCAGCAGGGATGTTCCCCGGCGCTCCTGGAAGATGGCATCCCCCTGGTCCATCAGGGCTTTGACGTCAGGAAGGGCGTCGTAAAGTGATTTGAGCATACCTGCAGACTGAGCGCCCTGGCCCGAAAGCAATGCCGTGACCGCAGCGATCCGAACCTTGTCCGGCCAGATCCCTGGGGTGACTGCGGGCTGTTCCACAGATACGGAAGCGTCCTGGGGCCTCAGAAACCGGGGCAGCCGGCCAATGATTACATGGGCGTGGTTGCCGCCGATACCGTTGACATCCGCGCCCAGTAGCGCGCCATCGGCCAGCGGTGTTATCTCTTTGACCGGGTGCAGCAGGCTGTCTTTTTCTATCAGTGTAGAGTGGGGTCTGTATCCGTGGGTGGGCAGCAGCACCCCCTTATCCGACATCATCAAAAGCCGTGTCATGACCACGGCGGGATTGGCTGCTTTAAAGTACCCGAATTCGGTTTTAATATTGCCGTATGCCACGGAATGGTTCAGGCTTTTTTCAATGGCCTGTTTTTCAACCAAATCCAGGAACGGGTGAGACACACCAAAGACATCCAGATATGCCAGATTGGGTTTCCGGGTTTTAAATGCCCCGCTGTCACTTGAGATCACGTTTTCATATTTGTTTTCAGAAGGAGACAGCAAATGCTCGGGCGCGCTTGCCGCCGTGTTCAGGCATTTTAATTCACCCAGGATAGGCATATCATTCTGTTTTGCATATTTATAGGTGGTGACGACCAGACAGGCCGCTCCCTCACCCATGACATATCCGTTGGCATCATTATCAAACAGGCAGGGTTCGGTTTCCGCCAGAATGCCTAAGCGTTTGAATGACAGCAGCACCCCCGGATACAGGTTGGTATCCACACCGCCGGTGAGCACGACATCCAGGTCGCCTGCACGCAGATTTTTAACCGCCACATCCAAGGCCATGGTAGCGGAAGCACATGAGGCATCCACCACAAAATTGGTGCCCTGGATATTATAATGCTTGGAGATGCGTGCAGACACAATGTTTGACAGCATTCCAGGTATGCTGTCGCCGGTCATGGCAGGATACCTTTTACCTAAAAGATCTCCCACATGGCCTGCAATGGCTGAAAGGGTATTTTCATCCACCTCCGGAATGGACTGGATCATGCGTTGGAGCAGCGGAGTCCGGGTGCGGATAATAGATTCAACATTCCGGGTTCCGGAAATTGTGCCCAGGATGGCGCCAATTTTGTTACCGGTGGTCAGTTTATCCTTAATGCCGGCCTGTTCAAGGGCCTGTCCTGCCGCATCCAGGGCAAACAACTGGGCCCGGTCCATGTACGTCATGGCTGAAGGCGGAATCTTAAAGGTTTTCGGGTCCAGCATGAAGTCGTCAACAATACCGTTATTCATCATGGGCAGGTGAAAGCCCGATTTTTCGTCTTCTTCGGCATAGCACGCATTGGCCAGACGCTCGGACGGCATGGGGTGGTAAGCCTTTTGTCCGGAAACCATGGCATCCCAGAACGCGTCTTTATTTCTGGCCTTTGGCAGAACAACACCTATGCCGGAAAACACTATCCTGTCGTCATTGGGATCATGGTCAAGATCTGTAAAAATCCTGCGGGAAAGCGTTGTGTCGGCTTCGTTGAACTCGCTGACCACGGCATGGTAGTTAATGCCCCCGAACCCATAGGCACTCACCGCTGCCATGCGCGGACCATTGGCCGGCGCATCCCAGGGTTCAGGATCTCCCAGGACAAACAGGGAAGAATCCGCCATGTCGATTTTCGGAGATATTTTTTCAAATGTGCCGTTGGGGGGTAACGTTTTATGATTTAAGGCCAGCAATGTCTTTATCATACCGGCCATGCCGGCAGCCCCGAGTAAATGACCAATCTGGGATTTAATGGTTGATACGCCAATGGGCGCGCCTTGGTCATACACCTGACGCAGGGTATCCATCTCCACGGCATCCCCCACCCTTGTACCGGTTCCGTGGGCTTCGATAAACTGCACCATCCCGGGAGAGAATTCTGACTTTATCTTTTCATGACAGCGCTTAAATGCTAATATCTGCCCCGCTTTATCCGGGGCGGCAATGCCCTTGCCTTTTCCGTCGGAAGATGAGGCAACACCCTTGATGACACCAAGGATGTGGTCTTTTTCCCGGATGGCGTCCTTGAGACGCTTCAGGACCAGGACGCCTGCCCCTTCGCCCAGAACAAACCCGTCAGCCCGTTCATCAAAGGGAAATGATCCGTTGGCGGACAGGGTGCCCATTTTGCAGAATCCCACAAAGGATTCCGGTGTCATGTTGGTGTTGATACCGCCAGCAATCACCATGTCATGGGTGCCGCTTAAAAGCTCATGAATCCCGCAGTCAATGGCGGAAAGGGCGGTGGCACATGCGGCATCCACCACGTAATTGGTACCAAAGATGCCTAAATGATGTGCAATGCGGGCGGCTTCCATGTTCAACGTGACACCATGCACAGGTTCGTAAATCGAGCCCTGGGACATTTTTATGCGTAACTGGTCAATGATTTTATTTTGTTCGGATTCGGACAGGGCCTTGAATTCCGGTGTATTGCGCAGGTAATCTTTAATCTCGGGAAAAAAATATTTAAAATGTAAATCCGATGCCATTTCATTGCCAAGGCAGGTGGCAACAATAACGGCCGCGCGGTTCTGTTCTTTTGTTGCAATCCGATTATCATCAGTTAAAAGGTTTGCGTTTTCCACGGCCTGATAGGCGGCATGCAGCAGCATCTGCTGGCTGCGGGACAATTTAGATGCCTTGGCCGGTGAATACCCGAACCGTTCATTGTCAAATTGAAAATCATTTACTAAGCCTGCGACCTGTGTATAGGACTTGTCTTCGGCCTTTGGATCAGGATCATAGTAAAGGGATTCTTCCCAGCGGCTGTCAGGAACCTTGCCAATACTGTATTTTTTATCAAGAATATTCTGCCAGAAGGTGTCGGTATCATGGGCATCAGGAAACACACACCCCATGCCGACCACGGCAATATCATCATTGATCTGACCATCGGCAGCGGTCAGAACCTCAAGTGCGTTGAGCCGGGCAATCATCGCATCCTTTTGCAGGAACAGTTCCTCATGAATCCGGGCGATAGTGGTCTGGTCTTCAAAAAAAAGAAGACCTTCGCCGGTCATGAAATTGCCGTTTGATAGTTGCTCTTCATCGTTGTATAAAATCCACTGGCCAGCGTTTTCATGGCCGAAATCAGGCGTCTTGCCTTTGGCGCCGATGAGAAGTGAACCTAAATTATCCTTTTCAAAGGCGCTTTTGCGTGAACCTAAGGTCATTGTGCCATCTGCCAGGCGGCAATGCTCATTTATCATGATCTGGCCGGCAAAAGTCGTGTTGGCGGTGCGGCAGGCAAGCCCCACGGTGGAACCGATGATGGTGGTACAGTTGTGTTCCTGAACCACCTGCTGGTAGACGGGTGTTATGGCACCTGTTTCAACAATCTCCTTTGTAAACAGATAGGCGGTGCCCAGTTGAACGCCGATCTTTACCCCTTCCTTTGCCAAAAGCGCTGTCATGGCTGATATGAAATGGGACCCGGCAGCGCTGATAATCCCGCCGGCAAACAGGACGCTCACATCCGGCCGTTGATCCAAAGGCAGATCCAACAGGGTTTCAATACTCACTTCCCACAAAACCATACTGGACAGGCTACCGATATGACCGCCGGCTTCATTGCCTTCCAGAATAAAACGCCTTACCCCTTTTTCAAATGCGTTTTTCAGGATGCCG
>DATFIL010000517.1:0-3270 GCA_035270145.1 Desulfobacter sp.
GACTTCAGGCAATGGCATTTCATAATTGGATTGCCGTAAAAACAACCGGATAATATTTTCAAGATTATCCATATTTTTGACCCGATATTGCAATGCCCTTTCCACTGCTTTGACAAACAGGGACAATGCGGTTTTTTTGTATAAACTGTACAGGCGGCGGACAAGCGTGTGGCGGGTTTTTCCCTGCATTACCAGAACGAAATCAAGATATGCATCAATTTCAGGGGCTGCGGAACGTAACAGCTGCTCTTCCTTTGCAGTCGGTTTTTTACGGTGACTTGGACGGTGTTCGGGTGAAGGTCCGCCAATGGGACCGATGCGTTTGTTTTTGACTCCATCCGGGGGGAACTGATACTCGGCCAGCTTGGTTCTCTTATGATAAATCTCCAAGTGATCGCAAAACCCAAGCAGTTTGACATCAAACCGCGCCTTGCCCGGCACCCAGTAATAATTCCCTTTAAAAGCGGCATACCCATACTGGTCCGTACCTCTTTCATGGGCAATATACGGGGGCGTGACATAAGAGGGCAATTTTTTCAGGAACGTTTGTTCATGCTCAAAGGCTTTGGCCGGGATCAGCCCGGTTTTGCTCACCGGCCGGTTGACCATCCGGATGGTTGCCCAGTCAAACGCCTGTTGGTTCAGGTCTTCCAGGGTTTTAAAACTGCGCCCTGGTAAAAAATTGGTTTTCACCGTATAGAAACTTCTTTCATTGCCTGCTTTCCTGTTGGCATGGCCAATCTCATGGCAGATAAATTTAAAGCCGTATTGTTTGGCAAACTCCTTCATTTCGGGAACCATGACGGCGTTTTTACCGGTTCCCCGAAGACGGGCCAGATTGGTGTTGTCAATGATGCATACAGAAGCCGCATATTCCCAAAAGGTCAATGCCTCATGGATAAAACACTTCATGGCAAACCGGTTGAACTTACGATAAAATTTCAGGTACCGCTTTTTTGAATATCTCATGTAGATGATGCTGGCAACGATCTTGACCCGCATGGGGCCTAAAAACACATTATAAACCGTCGTGTCATGCTGCATCTCAGCACCGGCCTGATCCGGCCGGTGATCACACCGTTGATTTCGGGTCTGTCCCAGACCCAGTTCCCGCAAATTCTGTGTCAAGGTGGAATATGCAATGCAGATTCCCTTTTCTTCTTCAAGGATTTCATGAACCCTTCGGGCATAGCCATCACATCTTTGATAAAGGGTTTTAAGAAACACAGGGTCGATATGAACCTTGTTCCGCCGGGTGGTTTCCGGCAATTCTCCCTTCTGATCAATGATTTTTCGCACCGTGTTGATGCTCACCCCAAGCTGGCGGGATATGTTTCGAAGGCCCATTCCTTCATTGTGAAGAAGATAAATGGCCTTACGTTTGTTTGCATCGATCATACATCGTCTCCATTGCAAGCTTGAAGCCGTCCATCAAACTCAGAATGTGTTGAACCAGGATGCCGGCCTGGGCATGAAACGCATCATTGTCCGGGGCATCATCCCGGATACGGAAGGTGACTTTCTGTATATATCGTTGTAAGTATTCCAGGTCCCTGAGCATGTTTTGTTCGGCAGTTGTACAGTCAGTTGTCCGGGATGCCGATTCTTTGAGCCGGGACAGTCCCCAGGTAATGTTTCCTTGTTCAATCTGCCGGCGCAGATCGTCGGATCCCTTGAAATACCCGTTGGCAAGCAGTTCAATGTCACGAATGCTCAGCCCTTTTCCTGCAACCGCTTTGACAAAATCATCGACTTGTGCTGCCGATACCGTTTTCATACGTATGAACCGGCGCAGGGTGTACATAAATGAATAGGCAGGGAATTTGCCATCAAAAATCATTTTTTTTACATACCGGCTCATTTCATTGAAAATCCCTGTCCGCATGCTGACCCAGGCATTGCTTTTTTCAAGGAGACCGGCAATATCAGCCGTGGTCATGGCATGGACCTTTTGAAGTTCCTCGATCAATCTGGCCTGCTCCAGGACAGACAGGGGTTTGGCATTTGACATTCGGATCAGTTTGATCACACCCAGGGGAGCATCACTGCCGAAAGATTGATAGGGTATCATCCGGATGTCCAGCTTTCTGGCACATCTGTAGCGCTTAAAACCATCCAGAAGGATATAGGGGGGATTGCCGGCATCAACCCCCTTGACCGGTTCCTGAATTCCATGATTGATAATGGAAGCAAGCAGGATATTTTCGGTTTTTCGAGATTTCAACCGAAAAGACTCATACCGCAGGTCCAGATGTGACATTTCTACCTGTTCAACCATCATTTTTTCCTTGCCATAAAAATGAAGCCCACTTTTATGGTAGATTTTAATGATGAACGTTAAGACCTTGATTGCAGAGAAGTGTGAAAGGATCAAAAAATATGGATTTATGTGAAAAAAAAACAAATTTCGGGGAAAATACAGGAGAAAAAGAGGTGTGAAATGAAAATAAAATAATACCGGCAGTCATCCGGACAACACCTCACCCGGTTCGCGATCCTGACATTTAAAGCCTGTGTTGGGATGCCAGGCCGAACAAAAAATGAGCGCATCGCTCTGTTCCACCGGATTGTTGATAAAATTCAAAGGCAAAAGCATCCGGCCCTCGTATCGTGTGGTTACCAATCCGGGTTTTATGATGAATGACGGTTTCTAAAAAACAGGAAAATTTTGCAGGATCCAGCAGCTGTTCATATTGGATGACAGATGTCAGATCGGTTTTTGACCATAACAGCAGCATCGCCCCCTCCTTGAGCATCCACTCCCAGGAGAGCACGCTGCTGATATTGATAAAATCGGCGATATCACCCAGATGATTGAGTTCAGTCTCGATGGCATCCAGGGCATTGGTCAGGCTCAGCTTTCGGCTCAACCGGATATATATAGCCTGCACCATGAATTTGAGTGATAGTTTACGGTAAGGGACCAGCATCAGAGGCAGCAGGGAAAAGGTTACATGATAACATACGAGATTAGTGCCCTTTCGAGAACAGATAAACCGTAAGACAGGCAAATCCGGTATAAAAGCCCCTGTTAAAGGACAGATCGCTGTCCGGAAATAACAGCCCAAATAACGGGCACATTTGATGCCGCCACAGATAGGGCATTTGTCTGAAAAATTGGGAACCGGCCATTCATTAAATTTTTCATAATATTCTTGTAAATCCACTTTTATGTGATATGGTATCTGCATGGGGAATTTCTCTTGGTTATCTTTGTAAAAAGATTTTTTTCGCAACCCAAGAGTTATTCCCTTTTCATTTTTTTGCAAG
>DATFIL010000518.1:0-7424 GCA_035270145.1 Desulfobacter sp.
AAAACATGCGAGCAGAAAACCTTGGGGCGGTTTGACCATTAAATGCCGGAATATCATCAATGCCAAGGCGGTGCTGACTCTTCCGGAACGAGTATCAATGCAGGAAAGAGACATATTTTATATGAAAAGGGCAGCAAAGGACGATTTCGAATATATTTTTCAAAAATCATACATCAGTCACAAGGCGGGCAGATTTTCCGAGGCGGAAAAAGGCTACATAAAAATTTTGGAGAAAAAACCGGAATGGGGACAGCCCATGAGTGCGCTCGGAATCCTGTACCTGGATCAAAACCGACCGGAAAAAGCCACGCCTTTATTTGAAAAAGCAGTCGGTCTCAACCCGCCGGATTTGTCTGCATGTTATCAATTAGGCCGGTTGAAACAGATGGAAAATGATCATCAGGGTGCCATCCCTTTATATCAGCAGATGCTTGAACAGCAGCCGGAGGCCGGCCTGGTATGGAATAATTTGGGCGTGGCTTACCGGGAAACCGGAAAACCGGATGATGCAATGACAAGTTTCCGTGCGGCAGTCCGGTTTGCGCCTGAAATGGCCGAGGCATGGAACAATTTGGGTGTGGCTCTGGATGAGCAAGATCAGGGAGAGCAGGCGTTGAAGGCATACCAAAAGGCCATTGAAATTCAGCCGGATTATGTCTCACCCCACTTGAATATCGGCATCATGCTTCAAAAACGCGAACGGTTCAAAGAAGCCGAAACACATTACCGGAAGGTGCTTGAAAGCCAACCGCAAAATGAAATTGCACAATTTATGCTCCAAAGCATCAATGGCGGGGATACCCCTCCTGATGCCGCACCCGTAGCACATGTTCGCAGTATTTTTAACCAGTGTGCCCAAAATTTTGAGGCCATTCTGGTTGAAGAGCTGGAATACAAAACCCCTGAACGCCTGTTTCATATGGTGCGCCCCTATCTATCCGAAAATATGGAGATCCTTGATCTTGGCTGCGGTACTGGGCTGGGTGCCGTGCTGTACCGGCCGTTCGCAAAAAGTCTGACCGGCGTTGATGTATCGGAAAAAATGCTTGAAAAAGCGGCTGAAAAGAAAATTTACAGCTGCCTGGAGGTGTTTGATATCATGCAGCCATGGGTATTTCCGCTAAAATTTGACCTGATCTACAGCTCTGATGTCTTTGTCTATTTCGGAAATTTGGATCAAATTATCAAATCGGCAGCAACATCCCTTGCTCCGGGTGGAAAAATCGCATTTTCAGTGGAAATACTCGAAGACGATACAAAAGATTATCAGCTTTACCCCAGCGGCCGGTATGCACATTCCAGACGATATATTCAAACCTGCCTGAACCGGCATGGATTGAAACCACTGGAATTGGACAGTACGGATATCCGCAAACAGTCGGGAAGTCCGGTCAAGGGATTCCTGGTTGTGGCAGAAAAACAAGAATGTATGCCAAATTGTTGATTTCAACCTTTTTTGTTTCTATGATAGTGTTTAGGAACTCGGAAAAATTGCGCAAAAAGGCGATTTGTAAATGGGTATTTAATTCTTATTCGGATAGGTTTTAAAACAAATTTTACCAGAGGCAAATTTGTATGAATCAAGACTTGATCCATCCTTTATTTTTATTATCACTGGTGTTTTTTATTTCAGCTCTTTTTCTTGTAATGATAAAGTCTTTTCTCATGGCCATTCTGTTGGCCGGAATTTTTTCAGCCCTGGTCTATCCGTTGTACCAGCGGCTCAAAAAATGGCTGAAAGGAAGGAAGACTGCAGCATCCGGGATTACCATCTTGATTATTATCCTGATCGTTCTTCTGCCCTTAAGCGGGCTTTTAGGCATTGTAACCAATCAGGCCATCAAAGTGGGACAGACAGCAACCCCCTGGGTCCAGAAACAATTGTCTTCACCCATAGCCATTTCCCAATGGCTGGAAGGTCTGCCTTTTTATGAACAGTTAGAACCCTACAGGGAAACCATCTACATCAAGGCCGGGGAACTGGTGGGCGCCGCAAGTCAGTTTTTTGTCAATGGGCTTCAGGCCGCCACCATGGGTACAATGAATTTTATATTTATGGTGGCAATTCTTTTGTATACCATGTTTTTTTTTCTTATGGACGGAGATAAGCTGTTAGATAAAATTCTATTTTATATGCCCCTGAACGATAAGGATGAAAGACGGCTTCTTGACAGATTTACCTCTGTGGCACGCGCCACGATCAAGGGCACCGCTGTCATTGGTATTGTTCAGGGCGCGGCATCCGGCATCGCGTTTGCCTTGGTCGGCATCCAGAGTTCAGTTTTCTGGGGTGCTGTCATGGCGGTGTTGTCCATTATACCCGCCGTTGGAACGGCTTTAATATGGATTCCGGCGGCGCTTTGGCTATTCGCCCAGGGCGCATGGTTCAAGGCCGGCGCTCTGATCGTCTTCTGCGGGATGATCGTGGGAAGTGTTGATAATCTTCTTCGGCCCCGGCTTGTGGGCAAAGATACGGAAATGCACGATCTTTTAATTTTATTTTCCACCCTTGGCGGCATTGCCATGTTCGGTATTATCGGTATCATCATTGGTCCTATTATTGCCGCATTGTTTGTCACTATCTGGGATATTTACGGCGTTGTTTTTAAGGATGTGCTGCCCAAGATCGGGCGGCCATAACGTTCAATTTTGTAAATTAAAGATTGAACTGTAAATTTGCCAGGTTGGCCGCAGGTATACATACAGTATTTTGAGGGCCAAACTTATTTGGTTTGACATTAAACCTTGGTTTTTGGTACTCAAGCTTCGGATACGATTATAATACCAGGATAGGGGAAGTATGAGACACGAATGCTATTTCTGTCATATCAGAACGATTGAAAAACTTATTGATAAATTCAAACCCGATGAAAAAGTTGCAGAAAATTTCATTTTTTCAGTCCACAAACTTATCGAGACGAATTGGGAACTTTCGAATCCTCAATTGGCAACTGAAATTCACCGCATGGCCAGGATTCATCTTAGCAATATAAACCTGTATGCCGAAGAAAAATTAAAGGCCAATACCATTCTTTTAAAAGAATACCCATATTGGGAAGCCATCGTTAATGAAAGTGAAAATCCTTTTTTCACAGCGGCAAAACTTTCGGTTATCGGCAATATCATTGACTATGGCGCACAAAGTGCGAATGACGACATATCCAATCAAATTAAATCTTTTTTCCATAAAAATTTAAAAGTTGATATGACGACAGAATTAAAAAATGAAATCGATAAAGCTGAAAATATTTTGTACTTAGGCGATAATTGTGGCGAAATCGTTTTTGATAAATTATTTATTGAAACAATGAATCATCAAAACATTACTTTTGCTGTACGGGGAAAACCTGTAATCAACGATGCAACACGTGAAGATGCAAATCAAGTCGGTATTGATAACGTTTGCAGGGTTCTTTCCAATGGTTTTGATGCGCCTTCAACACTCATTGATTTTTGTTCAGACGAATTTGTAGAAGCATATAATAAAGCTGATCTTATCATATCGAAAGGGCAGGGGAATTTTGAAGGTCTTATGGAAAGTTGCCATCCGAATCAATTTTTTCTATTAATTGCAAAATGTTACCCAATAGCAAATTTACTGGGTGTTGATAAAAATGATATGGTCGTTTCAAGATTGGTTTTATAACACTAAATTTAAGAAAAGGAGACAAATATAAATGCCATGGATAAATAAAGAATCGTGTACAGGATGCGGAATATGCGTTGATGAATGTCCTGCCGGGGCAATTGGCATGGAAAATGACATTGCGTTTATAAAAGATGACGCTTGTATCCGATGTGGCATTTGTCATGATGTATGCCCGGAGGATGCGGCGCGACATGACGGAGAGCGAATCCCTGAAGAAGTGCAATTAAATTTAGCTTACGTCAAAAAGTTGTTGGCGCATGAGTATTATGCCAATGATAAGGCAAAGCAAAAGCCGCTTCTCGACCGTTTGAAACGCTTTTATACTAAAGACAAAAAAGTGGCGGAAAAAACCATCGAGGCGCTTGAAACGCTTAAGAATACGGAATGCCTATAATAAGCTGTTCTTTTACACTTGATGATTTAAGTTACAATAAGGATTTGAAGGTCACATACATTGGTGTTGGTGGGGCCGGGTTTGAACAGATGCCCTGCCGCATCAAAATAGGTGTATGAATCATTTCTGCCCAGGTATTCAATGATATCCAGCCCAGCCTTTTTTCCTGCTTTTAGAACGGTTTGGGATGCAAATGCCCCGGCCGCATCTGTGGGGCCGTCATTGCCGTCCGTGGCACCGGAAAGAAAAAATATGTTTTCAATTCCGTCAGGGCCGGCGTCAAGCTCCTGGAGGAAGGATAGGGCCATTTCCTGATTTCGGCCCCCTTTACCGTTTCCTTTTATGGTCACCGTGGTTTCTCCGCCGGCAAGCACGCAGGCCGGACGTTGGGGGGGCAGGTTGCCCAGGGCGATATCCTGGGCCATGCCGGAAAAGACCCGGGCAATTTCCCGGGCTTCGCCGGTGATCCGGGAACTTAAAACCAGGGTGTTGTAACCAAGGCTTTCGGCCTTTTGCCGGGCTGTGTTCAGGGCAGATAAATTATTGCCCAAAAGAATGTTGTGAACCTTTGAAAAAATTTTATCATCACTGACCTGGGCCTTGTCTCTCTTTTGCTGCGCACCGGTTTCAAGCATGTTTGCCACCCTTGCCGGCAGTCTGGACGACAATTCGTATTTTTTTACGATGCCAAGGGCCTGGGCAAAGGTGGTGAAATCCGGTGCTGTGGGACCGGAAGCAATGGCGCTGAGGTCATCGCCCACCACATCGGAAAGGATCAGGTTCACGGATGTGGCAGGGTACATGTGCCGGGCAAGTTTTCCGCCCTTTATGCCGGACAGCTGTTTTCGCACCATATTAATTTCGTTAATGCCGGCCCCGCAAGCCAGCAGAAGTTCGGTGGTTTTCTGTTTGTCTGCAAGGGTGATGGATGTACCTTGACATTCCCCCGGACAAGCCAGGAGGGCGGAACCACCTCCGGAAATCAGATTGATGAACAGGGTCCTTTCATCTCCTTTTGCAGCGATATCAATGATCTGCCGGGCTGCTGACGTACTGTTTTCATCCGGGACCGGGTGGCCTGCTTCAATGATTTCAATTTTGTTTAAGGTGTCGGTGTGCCCTTTTTTAACTGAAATAAGCCCCCCATAAAGTTTTGGCCCAAGGATCTCTTCCATTGCCCTTGCCATGGGCGCTGTGGCTTTGCCTGCGCCAAGCACATAGATTTTTTCAAAGCTGTCCAAGGACAGGCACATTTTTTGGTTGTCAAGACGGATATGAAGGGTGTTGTTGTCCAGGGTGACCCTTGAGGGCACCATGGTGTAAGGGTCCACCCGCTTGATTGCTGCCTGGTATATGGTTTTCAGGTCAGAAAAGGCTTGTGGCGTATTCATGATTTTTCCTCGAAGCATTGGCTGATTAAATTTTAATCTAATAAGCTGTAACTCGACTATCAAGTGTCAACTTGTTGTTTATAGCCGTTTGATGCCGGGGGTCAGACCGGCGCCCTGGTTTTTTTCAGCAGATCATCTAATAGCTGATTTGCTTTGTCAATATAGGAATCCGGCAAAAGGTCTTTCATGGCCTTGTAATCTGCAAAGCGCATAAGCATGGCCTGGGCAAAGGATCTGTAGCTTATAAGAAACCGGTTGAAATGGAGGACATTGGGTCTGGGCTCGGAAATGATATAGGTATCAAAAAATATCCGGTAAAATTCCCTTTGGGGCCGGTAATGGACGGCAAATGCCTGGAGCCGTTTACTGATTTCGGGAATGGCGTCTTTGGGCGGGACTTTTTTACCGGCATATTCTTCAAGGGTGAAAAAGCTTTTTTCCATAAGTGCGGCCCGTATGTTGACCATGATTTCCCGGTCCGTGTCATGGGTTACTTCACAGATCATGTTACAAAGATTCAAAACCGCTTCTAAGGATTGAAAATCAATTATAGAAATCAATGCGACATAGGCGATTTTTACCTCTTTTTTTTCATCCAAAAGCCGGGACGCATCCAGGTCAAGGTTTTCAATGGCACGCCGGATTTCAAACAACGCCCTTTCCACACGACCCAGGCCGGCACTGATGTTGCCCTCTTCCATGAACACCTGGTTAATTTTGTCTACAAGTGTCTTGAACAACAGTTGGAAAAGATTATTCACCGGGGTCTGGAATGCGGGATTTTGGGTAAATTCCCGGCAGAACCGTGTAATATGGGGTACGCTGAACAGGATATTCAGTCTGTACCGCAGGGCGGAAACAGCTGTTTGGTGGGGCATGTCCGCTTGTTCAAGCGCTTTGGGCCATTCGTCGAAAAACAGCCACAGCATATTTTGCCTGAGTTTGGAAAATGTGTCGCCGATGATAAATCTGGAAGAAATGTCCAGAATTTGACTCAACCTGTATGCCATCTCCAGGAATCGGTCCATCTTTTTTAATATACTATAAATGGCTGTATCCAGCTTTTTCATGGACTTGACGTATTCTCGCTTGTTCTCTTGGCTGGTTACGGTTCGGGCTCGGGTATAAAGCAGTTTGGTGAACAGATCATTGTAGTCGGCGATCTCCTGCCTGGATTTACTGGTAATGGCGCCCAGGGTCGTTTTTTCCATGCTTGGCAATCGGCTCCCGGCCAGCTGGCAGATCAGGTCTGCGTCATTAATATCTTCGATATATTCAACCCATGGCTTGTCCTGGGTCAGGCTGAAATTAAGTCCTTCCAGGGTGTTGGATACAAGGTGCTTATAATTCCTGCTTGCCGTGCTTTGTTTAATAATGGATTGCATATCAGGGTTAAGCAGGCTGTCCTCCTGGTTTTCCTGATTGGATTGTACCAGGTCAAAATAGGTAATGATGACATTGGTGGTGAGCAGTTCAATGATGATTTTATTATCCGCCTTTTGGATGTCTTCCTGGGAAATGCGGATCGCTATATCAAATGAGACCCTCGGCAGATCCTGGATCAGCGCCTTAAACAGATTACCAAGTTCCTCAATATAATGGCCCGGCAGTACAAATTCAACGTTTCCAATCTCTTCAAGAAAAAAACGGGTAATCCGTTTGATGGGAACAAGGGGATAACCGTGTTCGTCTTCGGGGTATTTTTTCACAGGCGTTAGGCCGTCACCCCCATGGCGCATGATTTCCGGCATGTCATTGGTATACAGCCTGTCCCGGAACGCCTGGACTTTATTTGGGTTTAGTATTGTCAACGATGTCTATTTCCAATTTAGTGTCGCCATCTTTGGAGACAAGCGCTTGAAAGATTTTTACATTTTTTCTGATTTTAGATATTTCCAGTGATACATCCGGACCGTTTATCATGGTTCCCGGGATGACCTGGCCTGTGATAACCGCCTGGGGCACCCCCGGATTGCATTGCTGCCATTGG
>DATFIL010000519.1:0-10646 GCA_035270145.1 Desulfobacter sp.
CAGGAATGGGAAAAAAGGGTTCATCCCGATGATGTCAGCGTGGTAAAAAAAGCCGCCAATGATTATATCCTGGGAAAATTGGATTCTTTTGATCAGGAATTCAGGTTCCGGCGTAAAAGCGGCCGTTATTTCTGGATCCGCGCCAAAGGGAAAATCACTGCCCGGGATAAAGATGGTGCTCCGGTCCGGTTTATTGGAACCCATTCGGATATTGACCAGATAAAGCAGGCGGAAAAAGCAAGGGATGAAGCCTATAAAATTATCAACAACAGCCCAATGATCGCTTTTATATGGAAAAATGAAACCGGCTGGCCCGTTGAATTTGTGACGGATAATATTGAAACGGTTTTGGGTTACCAGGCTCATGAATTGCTGTCCGGCACGATTCAATATGAACAGTTGATCCATCCCGAAGACCGGGAAAGGATAGTGCAGGAACTTGTGGATTACAGCCTGGATGAGAATTGTGATGCCTTTATTCACCGCCCCTACCGACTGTTTACTAAAAACGGAAAAATCCGATGGATGGACCATCGGAACTATATTAAAAGAAACCAGGTCGGAGAAGTAACCCATTATCATGGCGTTTTGCTGGATATTACAGATCGAAAACGAATGGAAGAAATTATGGTCCAGAATGAAAAAATGCTTTCTTTGGGCGGCCTGGCTGCCGGCATGGCCCATGAAATCAACAACCCTCTGGCCGGGATGATACAGACCGCTGAAGTGATGGGTAAACGCCTGCAGGCCCAACCAAGAATCCCGGCCAATGACAAAGCCGCCCTTGAGCTTGGCACCAGCATGGAAACCATTGAGGCTTTTATGGATGTCAGGGGAATTCCCAGAATGCTGACCGCTATAAGGGAATCGGGTCAAAGGGTTGCCGAAATTGTCTCCAATATGCTCAGTTTTGTCCAAAAAAGCGATGCTGTGGTTTCATCTCATGATATAGGGCAGCTCCTTGACAAAACCCTTGAACTTGCGACAACAGACTATGATTTAAAAAAGAATTATGATTTTAAGAAGATTGAGATACAAAGGGAATATGATCCGGACCTTCCCCTAGTTCCTTGTGAAGCGGCTAAAATTCAACAGGTCTTATTAAATATTTTCAGAAACGGGGCTCAGGCCATGCAGACAGCTGGCGTTGAAACCCCGATATTTACCATTCGCACAAGTCTGGACCGGACCAGGGGTAAGGTCTGCATGGAAATCAGGGATAATGGCCCAGGCATGGATGAGCATGTGCAGAAACGGATTTTTGAACCTTTTTATAGCACCAAACCCGTGGGCTTAGGCACGGGTTTGGGGCTCAGTGTCTCTTATTTTATCATCGTGGAAAATCATAACGGTGAGATGAGGGTGGAATCCAGGCCCGGGCAGGGTGCTCATTTTTTTATTTCCCTGCCGGTTTCCATTGTATAGCCCGGATTGAACGCCTGTTTAAAAAAGAGGATGATTAAAATCTTCAAAATAATTTCTCCATTATGGTGGCCGATTTTATGAAAGAGAAACTTGTCCCGGCCGGACTTTTTGTATAGAATGCCACACAAATATTCAAACATGAAAGGCGAAAAACGGCTTGTGGCCGTTATAAGGATGACTGAGTTGATGAAAATGTGGCCCCTGCTGTTCAAGTCGCCTAAACATCTTGGTTTCTGGATGCTGACGGACGCTGTATATGTTTTTTTTCTGTCCTTTTTTTTAAATACAAGTATTCCATTGAGCTTTACTAAATTTATTTTTGTCCATTTTTTGGCCATTGGTGTCGGCGCCATGGTAATGTTCACCGGCTTAGGCGCCGGTATTCTCTGGATACCGGTTTTGACCTTTCTGGAAATCAGGCCTTCAGAAGCTGTTGCCATTTCAATATTTACCCAGATAGCCGGCAAGGGTACCGGTTCGCTGACCTATCTTTTCAATGGTATGGTAGACGTAAAAACAGCCGCTGCCTTTATTCCCATGGCATTGGTTGGTGTGACCCTGGGATTTTTATCCAGTTTTTATATGAGGGGATACGAACAACTTCTGTTATACATTTTTGTTCTTATTGCCGGCTATCTTCTGATTCGAACCATCCAGTCCCTCAAAAGCCCGATCCCCGTTATTAAAACGTCATCTGTTATCCCACCACCCATTATCTCTGCCGGAAGCTATCCTGTGGTAATTTTGTCTTCATTTTTCACAGGGTTGTTAAGCATCGGCAACTCTGACTGGCTCATTCCCCATATGGCACTTAAGCTCAAAATGCCGATTTCCCGGGCCGTGGCTACCAGTCTGTTCATCATGTTTGTGACCATCCTGTTTTACCTTGTTCTGACCTGTATCAGTGTCTGGCAAGGGTATGCATTCTGGCCCCATGGTACTTATCTGTTATTTGCAACCTGTAGCGGGGTTATCGTGGGCGGGCAGATCGGCACCCGCTTGATACGCATCCCATGGTTTGAAAGATATCAGAAACATACGTTTATTGTGTTGCTGGGTGCTTCCATTGTTCATTTATTGTGTTAAAAAGAAAGAATTATAGGCAGATGCAAAAGAAAAAACAAAATGGAACTCGTTTCCCGGGCAAAGGAAATTGGATCAAGATCTTTGTCGTGGCCGGCGTTGCCCTGGTGCTGGTGAAGGTGTTCGGCCCAACCTCCCCACCACCGGCCGATCCGACAACAACGCCGGAAGAGTGCCTGGCGTCTGTATACGCTGATGAGGGAAACTTACGTATTCTGGAAGGTTCGCGGACCAAGGCCAATATTCTTCATGACCTGGCACCGCTCATCTGCAGAGGGCGAAAGGTGTTTGACAAGCTCAAGGCCGAGGGGGAAACCATAACGTCCGGGACTGTGACCCTGCGGGTGGTGGTTGAATACAATGGAGAAATCATCTCCACCGAGGTTCAGGAGACCAGCATTGACTCCAGGACGTTTTTAAATGAACTGATCGGTATCTTTAATATGAGTGACTTCAGCTTCTGGAACCGGGAAGATGTGGACGCGGTGTTTACCTATACAGCTCGTTTCGGCCGCTGAACCGTTAGGATACCGAGGAAACGTCTGAGCGAGGCAAATAAAAATGGGGAGACGCAGCCATGTCGTCTCCCCATTTTTTTACGTAAATAGCAAAGAGACTTTTAAATTTGGTTTCTTTTTTACAATTTTTTGACGGCCGTCTTGGAGATGTAAACGGTCTCAGCAACGTCATCGTCGCCTGAAGCGTAAACGGTCACGCCGGGCAGGCTGACGGTCTTGCCGCCCACGACCATATAGTCGGCGCCCAGCGGGAAGACGGCATTACCCACGGTCAGTACATCGTTTTCCACATCGATTTCATAATCACTGGTCACATCCTTGATATCCACGTAGAGCTCTTCTGTGGTACTATCCAGGTCCACGTTCATGGCATCGGCCACGATCTTGGCCAGCTCGGTGTTATCGATGGTGCCGTCGATATCAATGCCGTAGGTCCAGACCGGTACGGTGCCGCCGTCATGACCGTGACTGGTCCATCCGATGGCGGTGTAGTGCTTGCTGATCACCCGGGCCAGGGCGTAGTTTTTGCTCACACTGTAGCCCTCGCCTTCAGGGCCGACCAAGTCTATGATTTCTTGGGCTACATCTTCAGAGCACGTAATGCCCCAATGTTCAAGAACCGCAGTTTGAATACTGGTAACATCCCAATCATCGCCCATTCGGGATACTAACTCCTGAGAGGTGCATGTCATACCCATCAATGGACCGATAAGGGCCTCCTCGCTTACGCTTGTGTAGGCGCCGTTTAATGAACGGTTACCGATGGTCATACCACCGGTGTTGTGATCCGGGAAGGCCAGTACGATGGTGTTGCCGTCTTGTTTGGCAAAGTCCACCGCGGCCTTTACAGCGGCATCAAAGGCCAGAAAATCGGTGACCATATAAATAGGATCGTTGTTGTGGCCGGCCCAGTCCACCTGGGAACCTTCCACCATCAGAAAGAAGCCGTCACGGTCCTGGGAGAGCAGCTCAATGGCTTTTTCAGTCATCTCCGCCAAGGTCGGCTGGGTGGGGTGGAGGGTTTCACGATCAAGGTCAGGATCCAGGTGACTGTCATCAAACAGGCCCCATGCTTTACCGGTGGTCAAGGCGGCCATGTCGTCTTTGTTGTCCACGAATTGGTAACCGCGATCCAGCAGTACCTGTATAAGGTTCTGACCGTCAGTACGTTTTGCACCCCAGGTGTCGCCGAAAGTGGTGGTGTAGGCTTCGGAGATCAGATGACGGGCGCCGCCGCCGAAGACCACGTCGATGTTGTTGTAGACTTGGTGTTCGATGATGTCGTTGTCCCAGCCACGATCCTCGATGTGGCAGGAGAAACCAGCCGGTGTGGCGTGGCTGATACGGCTGGTGGCCACAAGACCGGTGGCTTTACCGTCCAGTTTGGCGGCTTCCAGAACGGAAGCAACCGGTGCATAGGGGTCGGCCGTGGGCACAATGCTGGGCAGAAGATCGGATGTGCGGGGGCCGACGCCCAGAAACCGCACGGTGGTTTTGTGGCCGGTGGCAAAGGCCGTGGAAGCCGCGGCCGAACCGGTAATGACCGAGTTAGCCATGTGGATCTTAACGCTGCCGCCCTGCATGCTGTCCACCTGCAGATCCTCACCTTTGTACCAACGGGCCAGGGTCTGAACAGACTCGTCACAGCCGTCGGGAATCAGGATGATGACGTTTTTACTCTGTTGAAGATCTCGAAGATAATGAAGTCCTCTTGCCATGGCGCTCGGCGCCAGCAGCGCCATGACAGCAGCGCCTACTGCTAAATGTTTCACAAATTTACGCATTTTCTTTCCTCCCCAATAAAAAAGTTAAATATAAAAAATCCGGTGTTACCCCTTCCCGGGCCTTGTCTGCAAGAACCCTGATTTAATGACAGAATATACCAGCATATTTTTTTGGTGGGGTTAAGTTTTGACTAGCAAACGATTAGTTAAACGGCATCGGTATCGGATGGGCTTTGCTTGACCCCTTTCCGTCCACCACGCGGATTTCTTTAAGGCTGGGGTAAAGCGCTCGAACGAAATCAAGATACAGCTTTCGGCGGCCGGCAACGGGATTTAATCGATATCCCTCCAGCCGGGAAAGAAACCGGGACACCTGCCCCTCGGCCTTGAGAATTCGTTCCCGCTTGGCGGCCCGGGCGCTTTGCAAAAGCTCATCCGCATAGGTCCTGGCTTCCGGCACCACACGATTGTAGTAACCTTGGGCCTCATTCAACACCTGATTCTTTTTAACTTTGGCGTTTGTCACCTGGTTGAACTCCGCCTCGACCTTCTCCGGTGGTGATATGCGTTCCATTTCCAGAAAAGAAATGTTGATACCCGTATCAAGGGGCTTGATCTCCGCTTTCAGAACCTGGAGCAGCTCAAGTTCGATCTGTTTTTTACCGAAGGTGAGAATTTCATCAATCCTCAGTCGGGCTAATTGGCGAACGATAATAGCGGCGGCCACACGTTCGATAAAGTATTCGCTTTGCTTGTTATTTAATATGTATTGCACAGGATCGTCCACCGTATATTTGAGCATCATGTTGACGGCCACAATATTATTGTCGCCTGTAATACAATACGGATCAATTTCGGTTTCAAAGGCAAAGGTATTACCCCGGGAATCGGTGATGGGTTTGTCCTTTTCCCTTATAAAGTCAGACAAGTGGAGGGTTTTTACCTGCTTGACGGGGATGCGAAAAACAGCATCCACCGGCCAGGGCAACTTGTAGTGCAACCCGGGCGGTACGGCAGGATGCAACATGGCGCCAAAGCGGGTCACCACCCCAAGCGAGTCTTTGTCGATTTTATAAATTCCGCTGAGCAAATATGCGATCATAAGTACCAGCATCAACCATTTAAGGTAGACAAAGACAAGTTGCTTAAGGGCGTTATTGACTGCCCGGGTGATCCCGTCCGGCTTCATTGATTTTCCTTCTCGCGGTTTAGGCCCAGAAATTTGAACAGTTCCGATTCGGAGGACAGGATCAATGTTGTTTCTTTACCCAGGATTTCGCTGTAGGTGTCAAGGGACTGGAGGAATTCGTAAAATTCAGGGTCTTGCCCGTAGGCCTCCGTGTAAATCCGCATGGCCTCCCGCTCCCCTTCACCGGCCAGCACCAGGGCCTGTTTGTCTGCTTCCGCCTTGATCTCCCGGGCCTCTTTATCCGCTTTGGCTATCAGTCGGCCGGCCACCTCGGCCCCTTCCGCCTTGATTTTATCCGCCTCCTTGCGCCGCTCGGATTTCATGCGATCATATACGGCTTCGACAACAGCAAGAGGGTAGGCCAGTCGCTGTACACCGACTTTCAAAATGTGAATGCCGTAGCGTTCCCGGGCCTGCTGATTGGTGACCTTGACCATATGCGCTTCGATCTCGGACAGTTTCACCTTGTCGGGCTCGGTGTTGATAATGTCTTCATCGGTGTAATCCCCCAGAACGATGCTGAGTCGGGAGTTCACCATGTCGCTGATCTTCTGAACAGCGTTTTGCACGTCGCCGACAGACTGAAAAAAGGCCAGTGGCGTATCAACGGTCCAGGCCACAAAGCAGCTGATAATGATGGGTTTTTTGTCACCCAGGAGCAGCTGGGTCGGTGCGGTTTCAAACACGTCCACCCGTCGGTCAAAACGGTTAATCTGTTCGATAATGCCGGGCAGTTTGAAGTGAAGACCGGCATCTTGGACGGTTCTGACGGGTTTTCCGAACTGGGTGATGATCACGACCTCATAATTTTTGACGGTATAGCAGCACAGACCGAATAAAATGGCCATAAACAGAATCAACAGCGGCCAGAATCGTACAAATTTCACCTGAAATCCTCCCCGGACATAAAGTTTTCAAAATAAAGCAGTCGGCTGTCGATGCCGCTTTTCGGGTCTATTAGAAACAGCTCTTTGCCTTTCAGGTTTGTTACCGCTGCCCGATGGCTGAGCATGATTTTTCCGATGTCATCGCTTTTACGGAATCCGGATAACCGCATCTTGTAATTTTCAGCCTCTCCCTGGGCCACTTTGATATGGGTCCAGGCCATGCTGCGGGCATGGGTCACAGCCTTGTGGGCAGCATTTCGGGTTTCGGGCAATTTGCTATTGTAGTACTGCTTGGCTTTGTTCAGGCTCTGTTCCTGGTTTTGGTAAGCGGCCACTACATTCTCATAACTGTCGGCAATATCTTTGGGGGGGTGAAGATCCCTGAGGCAGAACGAAACAATCTCTATGCCGGCGTTCATTTCATCAAGCCTGTGTTGCAGATCCCTTTTTGCTGCACGCGTCCATTTCCGGCGGTCAAACAATGCGATATCATAATAATTTTTGGTTGCAAAGATGTGTGTGAGGATGCGGTTGGCCTCATATTCGAGCAGCCTGTCGGCAGAACCGCTGCGGTAAGACAGATAATAATCCTGTGGATTTTTAATTCCATAGTGCAGGATCAGATAGGGCAAAAATAAATTGTTGTCACCCGAAATGTAGGTGGTGGTGTCACCATGATCAAACTGCCAGATCATGGGCGTGTTGGCATCGGCCGTGTTCCCGGCGGCCAGGGAAAAAAGGCGGCGGGACCGGACCCGCTGGACGCGGTCAACGGGCCAGGGCATCTTCCAGTGCAGCCCCGGTTCTATAATCCCCTGCGTTTGTACCATTTGTCCGAACCTGAGTACCAGGGCCTGTTCATCAACATCCACCGTGTAAAACATGCTTTGCAGGCCCGCCAGCCCAAGAACAATCACGGTGACGCCCACCAGCCAGCGGCGGAGAGATGAAAAAAATATCGGAATTTTTTGTATCAAGGCCTGACGTTTTTCCGAGGGAGAAAAGTGACGGTTAACAGCGTCCGACATCCGGGTGTATGTCTTAGGCTGCAAGGCGGCCTGACAAATATCGGTGAATCGGTATTCCGCTGTCAATCCGGCTCCGCCCTGCAGCATGCTTATGATTACATTGAGCAGCATTTCCACTGCAAAAGAAAAAATGAACAATGCGATGTAGACACTCACCCAGCGGTCGATATTATACCCGAAATAGTAGAGAATCAGCGATGCGCCGGTAAGAAGGGATATGGCCATGTCCGCTCGGTTGTGGAGGCTGTCGGCCCGCAATGCCGCAGAGTCCTCCTTACGACCCATCGCATCTTGAAACCGGTACAAAAAAAAGGAGCCGAAGGACAAGCCGATAAAGATTATGCCGGTGGCCAACGGCCGTTCTATGGATACCGGCGCTGTAAAAATGGCCCGCCATAATATCAGTACCGATACCGTAAGCAGCGCCAGACTGATGAATCCGGCTGTTTTTAATTCTGTATCGGTCTTTGCCAACCAGCTGAAAAATGAGCCTTGCTGAGGTTGTCCACTCATATCGGTGGATTGCGGGCTCGCACCCAACTGTTGGGATCCATTTTTTCGCTCCCGGCGGAAAACAGCGGTCAACACCAGCAGGGTGGTGGCGATATCTGAAAAACTGTGCCATGCTTCCGAAAGAACCGCAATGCTGCCGGACAGGTAGTAAAGAATAAATTTCAGCCCCGTGATCAGGGCGACCACGAGAAGCGAGAGGGATGCTGCTTTAATTCTGTCTGTCATTTGTTCATCTGCCGCCGATAATTATTAGCACAATAAATTTTCTTTCAGACGCTACTTATAGGTAAAAGGTCGGACAGGTAAAGGAAAAATAGCGTCCTATTAAAGAACTAACAAATCCCGAACAATATCCGAATCGGGCAAATCCGCTATCCCCTTTGCCCAGGCCTCTGGAAATAGACAGTTGCGCGGACATGACAATTATTATAATGTACCAGGTAACCTGTCGGCATTATGGCGCTTTTATATCTGATTGAAAATACTAAAGGAGGCTGATTATGACATACAAAACCATTATTGCAGAAACCCTTGACGGCCATGTGGGCGGTGTGACCCTGAACCGCGCCGAGGCGATGAATACGTTTTCCAGTCAGATGGCAGAAGAATTGTATGATGCACTTAAAGGTTTTGACACGGATCCCGATGTCAGGGTCATTCTTATCAAAGGCGCAGGCAGGGCATTTTGTGCCGGTATTGATGTCAATGAGCTCAAAGGCAAAACAACGAATCAATATCGTGAATGGATTGAGAAAATGGAAGCGCCGCTGGTGTTGATGTCTAAAATGCAAACACCGGTGATCACCCAGGTCCATGGCGCTGCGGCAGCGAACGGTATGGGACTTGTGGCGGCATCGGACCTGGCCATTGCCGCTGATAACGTAAAAATGGGGTTGACCGCCATCAATGTCGGTTTGAACTGCGTGGGGCCGGTGATTCCCGTAGCCCGTTGTGTTGGACAAAAAAAGGCACTGGAATTATTGCTATACGGGGAATTGATCAAGGCAGACCAGGCATTGGCGCTGGGGCTTATCAACCGGGTGGTATCCAGGGACGATTTGGATGAGGCCGCCCTTGCCTGGGCCCGGGATTTGGCAAAAAAGAGTCCGGTGGCTGTAAAAATCGCCAAGTCCGCTTTTTATGCCTCCCGGGATATGCCCTATGAAGCCCAGTTCGCGTACATGAACGAAGCCTTTGCCAGATTATGCGATACCAGTGATGCCAAGGAAGGGGTGGCGGCTTTTTTTGAAAAGCGTCCGCCGGTATGGCAGGAGAAATAAAGCGATACACAAAGGTAAAAATATTTAATGATTCATTGGATTCAAGCCCTGCTCCGCGCCGGTTTTCAGAGCCGGGGGGTGACCCTTGTTTTTGCATATATGATGCTTTTAGTTGCCTCCACCGGACTCATTTGCATTGCAGAACCAGCCAACAGCGCCCTGAATCATCCGGGCCAGGCCCTGTGGTGGAGCATCGTCACCTCAACCACGGTGGGATACGGGGACATATACCCCACCTCATCATGGGGGAAAGTCATTGCCGCAGCGCTTCCCATGTTCATGGGGATTGGTCTTGGGGCGGCCTTCATTACCCATATTGCGTCGGTTTTGATCGAAAGGAGAGACAAAAACATGCACGGGGAAACGCCGTATAAAGGCTCTGGCCATATTCTGATTGTGGGTCTCACCCAGGAAACTGAATATCTTGTGGAACAGATCCGGGCAGATGAAACATACCAGGACAAGGATATTGTGATTCTGGCCAACGACTCCCGGCACCCGTTCCCGGAACAGCCCCACACCTATTTTGTCAAAGGGCGGCTTGATACGATCCCGGCCATGACCCGCGCAGGGGCAGCGAATGCAGAGCGAATTATCATTCATACAGGCAGTGATGAACTCTCCCTTTTTGCTCTGATCAATGCCCTGAATATGAAAAGTGAAATTTGTGAAATCACGGTAAGGTGTTTATCCACCCAAAGCCTTCCAACCTTTTCATCGGTGCCCGGGCAGTTTGAAACCGTGATGCAGATGACCGTGGAGATGATGGTCCAGGCCATGCAGGATAAGGTTCACCTGCCCCTTCAGATCCTGCTGAAAAATGACGAAGACGAAGAGATCTATTATGTAAAAACCGCCCGGATCAAACAGGACATGACATGGTGGGCGCTCCATCTTTTTTTAATGGAAAAATATAGCTTTTTAAGCTTTGCGCTTCAGTTGCCGGATGGCAGCATAAAAATCAATCCAGCCCAGGATCAACCGGTGACTGAAGACTGC
>DATFIL010000520.1:0-2560 GCA_035270145.1 Desulfobacter sp.
ACGGAAATGAGTTTGTTTTTTGAAAAAAAGACGTCAACTTCGGCAGTCACCCAAACGTACGGATTGATGGTTTTGCGTACTAACTTTCAGTGCTTTCCGTGTCTTCCGTGGTTATAAACATGATTATTACCGAGATCCTCCGGCAGAACAACGCACGTTACCCGGAAAAAGCAGCGTTAATTGAACGAATCCCGGCCACCGGCCGACGCACACAGATCACCTGGTCCGACTTTTACCGGCAAAGTGTTCAGACAGCCAATGCCCTGCAGGCCGGCGGCATTAAAAAGGGTGATAAAGTGGTTCAGCTTATGACCAATTGCCTGGCGTGGCTGCCCATTTATTTCGGGGTATTATATACCGGCGCCTGGATCGTTCCTTTGAATTTCAGGTTTGAATCAGACAAAATCCGTTTGTGCACCGTAACAGCAGAAGCCAAGGTTTTTATTTTCGGCCCTGAGTTTGTGAACCGGATCGAAGAAATCAGGCAGGAATTATCCCAATTTGTAAAATTGTGGCTATATACAGGGCCGGAAAATGATTGTCCGGACTGGGCTTGTTCTTTTAACCAATTCATCCGTGACGCAGACGGACTCACACCGCCGGATGTAGAACTCACCCCTGAAGACGATGCCGCCCTGTATTTTACCTCGGGTACCACCGGCACCCCCAAGGCGGTTCTGCACACCCACAGGGCGTTGATGCATGCCTGTGAGGTGGAAAACAACCACCACAGCCAAACCCATGATGACGTATTTCTGTGCATCCCGCCCCTTTACCACACGGGTGCGAAAATGCACTGGATGGGCTCTTTCCTGGTGGGGGCAAAATGCGTCCTGCTCAACGGCGTCAAGTCAGAATGGATCATTGAAGCCGTTTCCGAAGAAAAGTGCACCATTGTGTGGCTGCTGGTGCCCTGGGCCCATGACATTCTCATTGCCATTGACAATGGCCGGATCAAACCCGCCGACTACAACCTTTCCCAGTGGCGCCTCATGCACATCGGGGCCCAGCCCGTCCCCCCGAGCCTGATCCGGAACTGGCGCAAATATTTTCCTGGTCAGGATTACGACACCAATTACGGATTGACCGAATCCTCAGGCCCCGGGTGTGTCCATTTAGGCGTAGAAAACGCAGACAGGGTCGGCCCCATCGGCATTCCCGGATACGGCTGGCAAGCCCGGATTGTGGACAAACAGGGCAACCAACTGCCCTTTGGTGAAACCGGCGAGCTTATTGTCAAAGGTCCTGGGATGATGAAAGAATATTACAAAAATTCCGAAGCCACGGCCAAGACCATAAAAAACGGATGGTTGTTTACAGGGGATATGGCCAGGTCCGACAAGGACGGGTTTATCTGGCTTGTGGACCGTAGAAAAGATGTGATTATTTATGGCGGGGAAAATATTTTTCCTGTGGAAATTGAAAATTTCTTTCTCAAACATGAAAAAATCCGGGACATTGCGGTGATCGGTGTGCCGGACGAGCGTTTAGGGGAAATCCCTGCCGGCATTATCAGCCCTAAGCCCAATACCATGATGTGCGAACAAGATATTCTTGATTTTCAGAGCACGCTTCCCAGGTACAAACAGCTGAAAAAAATATTTTTCGGCGATGTGCCCAGAAACCCCACCGGCAAGATAGAAAAGCCCAAACTGAGAAGGATTTATGCTGAAGACAAACGCAAAGCCATGGAAATTCTGCTCAAATAAAGAGGAGATAAAATGACACATATTGTCAGGTATTTTACCGCATGGGCAATGCTCCTTATCTCCACCATGATACTGGTAACCTTACCCTGCAATGCGGCCCAGCCCCTTGATGATGAAACCGCCAAAATCATCTCCGGTATTGAAGCAAAATACGCCCAAAAAAGTTTTAGTGCCGATTTTGAACAGACCTCACGTTTGACTGCTTTGGATGTGACTGAAACGGCCAAAGGCAAGGCCTGGTTCAGCCACCCGGGAAAGATGAAATGGGTATATAAAAGTTCAGACAGCCATGAAATCATCACCAATGGAAAAAAACTGTGGATCTACCGTCCCGAAGAAAACCAGGTGATGACCGGAGATGCTGCTCCGTTCTTCCAATCCGGCTCCGGTGGCGCATTTCTGGCAGATATCCGCAAAATCAGGGAAGAGTTCACCATTGAAGCGGGCAAATCGGCAGAAAACTTTGCACAACTTATACTGACGCCTAAAAAGGAAACGCCAGAGCTTGCAAAAATACGTATCACTGTGAATCTTCCAGGACATGAAATTCCTGTGGTGGAAACCGAAAATATATACGGAGATACCACTAAATTCATATTTACCAATATCCAGTTCGTTCCATTTGACGAACAGATATTTGAATTTACCCCCTCACCGGGGATTGAAATTATAGAGATGGACTGATGATGACTAAAAATTCTACACTCCACCAGAAGATCCGGGACCTGGCCAAGGCAAAAAAGGCCATCATCCTGGCCCATAATTACCAGCCTGCCCAGATCCAGGACGTAGCGGATGTGTGCGGCGATTCCCTTGAAATGAGCATAAAGGCGGCAGCCACGGATGCGGAT
>DATFIL010000521.1:0-3818 GCA_035270145.1 Desulfobacter sp.
AGCTTCATAATCGAGCCTTTGCCGAACTGGCGCTCAATCTGATTCATGGCGGTCTGCACAGCTTTTTCTTTTTCCTTATTTTTTTCCATCGTGTTTTCCTCCTCAATCGTGCTTGAACGAAAATCTGGAAATTTTGTCGAGTACAAGGCGGACGTAAATTTTAACCGCAGGCATATATATAATATTCCGAGGATTAAAATTTCCGCCCAACGAAGTAATCGGCAAAATTTGCGGTTTTCGGTCGCGCACTAAATCATACCATAAGGTATATTGCTTTAAGCAGGAGAGCGGCCAGCAGCCCTGCCATTATATCATCGAGCACAATACCGGCCCCGCCGGAAAAGGTTTTTTCAAACCAGCGGACCGGAAAAGGCTTTAATATATCAAAACATCTGAAGGCAATAAAGCCCGCGGCCAAAGTAATCATCGTCACAGGCACCAGGGTCATGGTCACACAAAAACCGGCCATCTCATCAATGACCACAGCCCCCGGATCTTTATCGCCAATCAGAATTTCAGCCTTTTGGGAAATCCATACCGCAAAAAGTATTACGCCCACGATAAACAGGGCGGCAGCACCGGGCGTACACGCCGTTGCCAGCCACACCATGATCCCGATCAACGGCAGGCCCGAAAGGGTGCCAAAGGTCCCGGGGGCCACAGGTATCCGTCCCAGACCAAAGCCCGTGGCAATGAAAAGTATAGCTTTTTCGCCCATCAGATGAATCCCTTCCCGGTCTTTTACTCGATCATCGAGTTTTATGACCGGCCTGTTTACCTGTCAAGAGAATTTGATTCCGCCAGAATGCGCTCATATACCTGATAAAAGGGCAATTTATGCTCCTGGGCTTTGCGTTTGCAATCATCGTATTCGGGCATGATCCGGGGCCGGCCGTCCGGTGTTGTGATCTTTTTGGCATTTATTCGGCCAAGGCTTGTCTCCACCACCACAGGTTCGCGTCTTAAAATCATCCGGTCACAAAGGTGGTATCTGACCCCAATGGTTGTGGTCTCGGACAGCAGGATGGTGGAAAGCGTTTGGAGCTGATCCTTGTGGCAAATCACCTCAATGCGGGTGGCAGGCCGATTTTTTTTCATGAATGCCGGTGTAAAACTGACATCCAAAGCGCCTTTGTCCATGAGGCGATCCATAACAAAGCCAAGACTCTCTGGGCTCATGTCATCCACATTGCTATACAGCACATGCACCTGGTCCGACAGGATGTTCTCTCCGGAATTTTTTACGGCAGTAGGCGTGCCCAACACCAGGCGCAGAAGATTGGGAACAGATGCACCGGTGTCGCGTTTGCCCGCCCCGTAGCCCACCTTTTCAATCTGCATATTCGGCATGGCACCAAACTGCGGGGCCAGCGTTGCCACAATTGATGCGCCTGTGGGTGTGACAATTTCGGTTTTGGCGTCAGACCCGGTTACTTCAAGACCTTTCAGTATGGCCACAGTGGCCGGAACCGGTACGGGAATGGTACCATGTGCGCACTGAATGGTCCCTGATCCCAGGGGAACCGGCGTTGCCGCCACCTGATCCACGCCCAAATAATCCAGGGCCAGAAAACTGCCGATGATATCCACCAGGCTGTCGATGCCGCCGATCTCATGGAAGTGGACCGTTTCAATGTCCTTTCCGTGGATACGGGATTCGGCCAGAGCGATATGTTTAAAGGCTGTCAGGGCATTGGCCCGGACCTTGTCCGGCAGATCCGCTGATTCGATCATCTGCCGGATGGTGGTGTAATGGCGATGGGTAACATGATCGGTCACATCCACAAAAAGATTGACGGCCCGCAGGTGTTGCCGGAAAACAATTTCAGTACGTAGATCAAACCCGTCCAAAACGGGTGACAGTTTTTCTTTGAGCCATTCCACAGGCACACCAAGATCCACCAGCGCCCCTAAAAACATGTCCCCGGCAATGCCTGCCGTCATATCAAGATAAAGAATCATAACGCTACCTTTTTTGTTGCATGGATTTGAAGAATTTCAAGGATCAGTTCGGCACAATGGACCATATCTTTAAGTGCAATGGATTCCTTAAGGGTATGCACATCCGTCATGCCTGTGCCGATAACACCTGCGGCAATACCGTGGTTGAAAAAAACATTGGCATCAGCCGCGCCGCCGCTTGTTTTACAGGCCATGTCCCAGCCCAGATTGGCGGCGGCTTTCCGGGCAAGCTTGATCACCATATGATCTTCAGGGATGCGGGTATTGGGAAAGTCCTTTTTTACTATCATTTCGACCCGGGGCTGCGTGTCCTCGTCGGCCTGAAGCTCTGCCATGGTATTTTCAAAGGTGGAAACAATGGTGTGGGTAACCTTTTCCAGTTTTGCAGGATCATGGGACCGGGCTTCGCCGTGAATTTCCACATATTCGGGCACGATATTGGTGGCAGCCCCGCCGGAAATAAGCCCAAGGTTGCAGGTGGTTTCCTCGTCGAGGCGACCCAGTTCAAGTTTGGCAATGGCGCAGGACGCCGCATAAATAGCAGAGACCCCGTTTTCAGGAGAACCGCCGGCATGGGCGGCACGGCCGTAAACTTTTGCACTGATCTTGTTGGCCTCAGGCGCCCGGTTCACAATGCCCTCGGTGTCTACGGCGTCCAGAATGTATCCGAATTTTGATTTAAGCAGATCGTAGTCAAGGTTCTTGGCGCCTAAAAGCCCAACTTCCTCACATACTGTCATGACCACCTCAACAGGGGGGCACGGCAGGTTTTTTTCTTTGGTCACCTGCATCACCTCAAGGATAATGGCAAGGGCGGACTTGTCGTCGGCACCCAGGATGGTGGTGCCGTCACTTCTAAACACCCCGTCTTCAAATATGACCTTAACCCCTTTGCCCGGCACCACCGTATCCATATGCCCGGAAAGCATCACGGGCTCAACATCCGTATTGCCCTTAAATGTGGCCACAAGGTTGCTGCAGTCACCGTTGATTCTAGCGCCGGCATCATCAAACACCACGGTTGCCCCAAGGTCTGTCAGTTCCTTTTCAAGAAATTTTGCGATCAGGGCCTCGCTTCCGGATTCGGAATCAATCCGGGCAAGCGCTGCAAACCGCGTCCCCAGGCGTTCTTCATCAATCATATTCTATCCTCTATATATTAAAGGCCATCAGGACCATTTAAACAAGTGGAACAATATACTAGAATTTATCTATGAATGCCAGTCCCTGTTAATAGAGACAGTGCTGACGCATGAATTAAAAAAAGTCGGCTGAGGAGACTCCGCATCCTCCCTTGAGGGAGATGCAGCGGTTTTTTAATTCCAAAAGGCATCCTTCAAACACTCAATACGACCTTAACTGAAGGTTTTTCTTCAATCCGGACGCAGCTCTCCCTCTCAAGCCTCCGAAGATTTTGTTGTTTATCTTTACGTGGTTTTCGTCATACCAGTCGAAGTTGAAAAGGGACTGCCAGACGTTTTTCCAGCCACGGGTAATCCAACCAGGGAGACGACATGGTACTCCACAAAAAACGGGTTAAACCTCGCACGCCGGTGTCTTTAATAACTTTGGCAAGCCGTTCTGAGTATCGAGCCAAAATGTTGAACATATGGCCCAGGCGCATCCGGCTATGGTATCCTTTCATGACGTTCCAGTCATAGGAGAAACAATTTTCATACACGTAGCCATGATGTTTTTCAACAAGAATACAGCTTCCTAAATCCACCATCTAATGTGTTATTTAGCTGTTAATTCAAAAGGTTAACAAGGTTTATCTTTCACCAAATAGGTGAAAGATAAATGCAGTTAACTAATTGATTTTACATTGAAATCAGAAATTAGATGGTGGATCAGGG